>JACVJB010000073.1 GCA_015711775.1 Actinomycetota bacterium
TTTACATAGAGGACCACGATGTGGTTATGGGCGTCGTTAATCTGCAGAACGAGACGCTCTTTACCGATCGATATACCCTGCATACCGAGGCAACAAACAAGGACTTTGAAAAAGTTTTTAAAAAATCAATTACTGCGCCGGCTATTTTTTCCGGGCTTAAACCGTAATAGTCTATTAATTCATTATAATCACCAACAACTGCAAATAAATCGTTTATGCCTATCATCTTCATCCTTACCGGATTTTCACTTACCAGAACCTCCGCAACCGCCCCGCCAAGGCCGCCCACTACGCTGTGCTCTTCCACAGTTACAACCTTTTTGGTTCTGTTGCTTGACGCAAGTATTAATTGCCTGTCAATTGGTTTTAATGTTGAGATATTCAGCACTTCCGCATCAATTCCTTTTGCTGAAAGCATATCTGCTGCATCAAGGGTATTTGCAATCATTGAAGAAAAGCTCACAAGGGTTACGTCAGAGCCCTGCCTTAAAATTTCACCTTTTCCTGGCTCAAACTTAAAGTTATCTTTATGGATCCTCCTTGCTTTCTGCCTGTGCACCCTTATAAATACGGGCCCGCTTATCTGCGCTGCAGCAAAAACAGCCTGGTAATACTCCGGGCCGTCACATGGGGAAAATATTGTAAGGTTGGGAAGGGCCCTCATCACTGCAATGTCTTCAAGAACAGTGTGCGTTGCCCCAAGGGCGCTTACTGAAAATCCGCAGTTGTTTCCCATTATATTAACATTTAAGTTAGTTTTGCAGACATCATCTCTTATCTGTTCAAAACACCTGAATGTTACAAATGGAAGGTAAGCTGCAATAAATGGAATTTTTCCGCTTATTGCAAATCCTGCAGCCTCACCCATTGCATTCTGCTCTGCTATTCCGAATTCAAAATGCCTTTGGGCAAACCGTTTATTAAATTCAGCTCCGCTTGCGCCAAGGGAGGAGTCACACGATATATAAAGCACGTCCCTGTTTTTTTGGCCAAGATCCGCAAGGGCATCTGAAAAGAATTTCCTCGCATCATCATAAACTGGCGGCGTATTTTTATCCGCATTGCTATTCTTTAAAGAATTTATGTTATCATTTGCTTTATTAACTTCTGACATTTTCAAGCTCCTTATCTTTGGCTGATTTAACGATATCTATTGCCTCATCAATTTTGTCTGGCTCACAGTGCCAGTGATGGTACTGGAACTTACCCTCAGCAAAGTCAAGGCCCTTGCATTTTTTAGTGTTTGCCACAATGCAGGTGGGTTTTTGCTTTTTTAGCGGCACTTCTTTAAGGGATTTGTATATCTGGCCAAAATCATGGCCGTCAATTGTTGTAACGGCCCAGCCAAATGATTTAAATTTTTCGCTAAGGAGCGCTGAGTCCATAACATCAGCTGTAGCGCCATTTACCTGCAGGCCATTTAAATCAATTATTGCAATAAGATTATCGCTTTTATAATGGCCCGCTGACATTGCCGCTTCCCAGACGCTGCCTTCTGCGCATTCACCGTCTCCCAGCATGACATAAACTTTATAATCAAGGCCGTCAAGCTTTGCTGCAAGAGCCATTGCATGACCAACCGGAAGGCCGTGTCCCAGGGAGCCTGTCGGAAACTCTATTCCTGCAAGCAGTTTCTCTTCAGGATGCATTGCAACTTTTGTCTTAAAACTGCCGTATGTCAGCAGTATTTCTTCATCAAAATAACCCTGGTCTGCAAGCACCGTATAGAGGGCAAGGCACTTATGCCCTGCAGACAGGATAAACCTGTCCCTTTTGGGCCATTTAGGATTTTTAGGGTCATGCCGCAGGATTTTATTGTAAAGAACCGTTATTATATCAAGGGCTGAAAAAGCCCCTCCAATGTGACCTTCCGCATTTCTCATCATCTGCAGTATGTTCTGCCTGCATTTGTATGATTTATCAAGCAGGGATTTAATTTCTTCTGTGGTTAATGCTGCCATAAATGACGTTATCCTTTCAGTTGCATATAAATGAAATTAATAAAGATAAACAAAATAAATATGCGATAAATTATATGCAATTAATTGCATATTTGCAATTTAAATAAGAATTACTTTTATAACATCAGGATTTTTTGTACTCTGAAATAAACAAATCAAACATTTTACTGTCTTCTTCATCAATTAATATGCTGCCTGAGCGCACATTTTCCAAAGCCTGTTTCTTATTTCTTGCTCCAAGAAGGGCAACTGAATTGGGCCTGCGTATTATCCAGGCCGCAGCAAGATTTCCGTATGTTGCATTGTATTTATCCGCCAGGGGTTTTAAATGCTTCTCAAGAAGCGAATTTGTCCTGGCAATATTCTCTTTTGAAAACATGGCATCGCCAATTCTTGAGTCTCCCTCTGAAAATTTCCGCTCAGGTGAAATTTTACCTGTCAATAGACCTTTTTCAATTGGGCTGTATGCAAGCATGGTAATGCTATTTTTTTGGCAGAAAGGCAGGATTTCATTTTCGACACTTCTGTCCAGCATACTGTATTTTTCCTGGTCAGAATCCAGGGCGCCATATTTTAAATACTGCCTAATCTGGTCAAGCGACGCATTGCTTACGCCAATTGCCCTTATTTTTCCCTTCTCCTTTAACCTCAGCAGTGTCTCCATAGTTTCCGAAATGGGTGTTGTGGGATCCTGCCAGTGAGTCTGGTAAAGATCTATGTAATCAGTTTTTAATCTTTTTAAGCTCATATCAAGTTCATGTTCAATAGACTGGCTGCCAAGATACCTGTAAACTGGTTCGCCTGATGGATAGTCAAAGAAATGAAACCCCCTTGCCAGATCCCACCGCAGGCCGCATTTGGTTGCAAGTACCACTTTATCTCTCTTGCCTTCAATTGCGCGGGCAACGTACTGCTCAGAAATCCCCTGGCCGTATGCCGGAGCCGTATCAATGAAGTTTATGCCCTCCTCAACTGAAGCTTTTATTGCCTCAATTGAATCTTTTTCATCTGTTCCGCCCCACCACTGGCCCCCAATTGCCCAGGTTCCCAGCGCCACGACTGAAACTTTTATATCAGTAGTGCCCAGTTTTATAAATCTCACTGTCCGCCTCCATTTTTTTAATTGATAAAAACTTTATATGCCTGTAGACAAGCCCGTAAAAGTTCTGTTTTTTTGTATTTTTACAGTTATTTTACCAATTGTATCCTTTTTATTAAAATAAAAAATATGATAATATTGCCGAGTCAGAATTTAACATGTAAAATCCCTGGTTTTGCATTAAAATAAGTTGATGCTTCAGAGATTATACATACTTACTGCAGAGTAAATTATTATTTATTGAGCAGTATTTATCTTTTAAAATATGTCCAGATTAAGAACAAAACATAAAAACAGGGCAAAAAGCCGGATTGCTTTAAAGATACTGATTACAGTAGCTGTATTTTTCATTGTAAGCGGCGCCGGTATTTTTACTGCTGCGGGCGGAGTTCTTATGGGAATATCCGGAGCAGTTGCTTCTTTTGTGGATGATTTGCCAAAGCTTGAAGAGTTTGCGCCGCTTGAAAATGCGCTTACATCAAGAATATATGCTGCAGACGGAACGCTTATTGCCACTTTTCATGGGGAGGAAAACCGGGAAATAGTCGCTCTTGAAAGTATTCCTAAAAACCTGGTAAATGCTGTAATATCAATTGAAGATGAGCGTTTTTACAAACATACCGGAGTTGATATTGAAGGAATTGCAAGGGCATTTATAATAAACCTGCAGGCGGGCCAAATCGAGGAAGGCGCAAGCACAATTACCCAGCAGGTAATTACAAGCATATACATGCCCCAGAGTAAAAAAGTCGTTAGCTACGACAGAAAAATCAAAGAGGCTGCGCTTGCTTACCAGCTTGAAAAGTATTTTACAAAGCAGGAAATACTTGAGATGTACTTAAACACCATTTATCTTGGCGAGGGCGCTTACGGAGTACAGGCGGCAGCAAATGTATACTTTAATAAAGATGTAGAGTACTTAAGCCTTGCCGAGTGCGCAACCATAGCGGGACTCATACAGGCTCCCGGCCCATATTCTCCTTATCTTGATATGGCCGCAGCTCTTAATAGACGTAATATTGTCCTCGGTAAAATGCTTGAGCTTGATTACATTGACAAGAGGCAATATGAGCAGGCAATAAACCAGCCAATAATTACGCAAAGGCCCCATACCCAGGAACAGTCCAAGGGGTTTGCACCCTATTTTGTTGAATATATAAAACAGATACTTATTGAAAAGTATGGTGTGAGCAAAGTATTTACGGGGGGATTTAATATTTATACAACGCTTGAGCCTGATATGCAGGTTGCTGCAGAGGATGCAATAAAACAGATTCTTCCTGACCCTGAAGACCCTGCTGCGGCACTTGTGGCAATAGATCCCAAAACAGGATATATAAAAGCAATGGTTGGCGGCAAGGACTTCGGTGATATGAAATTTAACCTTGCAACTCAGGCAAAAAGGCAGCCGGGTTCAACATTTAAAGTATTTGCGCTAATTGCAGCGCTTGAGCAGGGTATCAGCCCGAATATGACATTTGACCCCAATGGCACAGTTTTATACGATATTGTTGGAAGCGAACCCTGGGAAGTCTCAAATTATATGGGAGAGCAGTACGGAGTGCCTGAGATGAGCATTATTGATGCCACAGTAAAATCCGTAAATGTGGTGTACGCTCAGCTTATAATGAAGGTCGGGGGATATGCCGTCTCAAGCATTGCAAACGCTATGGGAATTGAGACGCCGCTTGAAGGATACCCGGCAATCGGCCTTGGAGGGCTTACAACAGGTGTATCAGCGCTTGAAGTGTGCAATGCTTTTGCGACAATTGCAAATTACGGCAAAAAACATGAGCCTGTTGGAATTTTAAAAATTGTCGATAAGGACGGCAAAATCCTTGAAGAGTACCAGCCGCAGGAGACACAGGTTATCAAGGCAATAAACGCCTACAGAGCCATTGAAATATTGCAGCAGGCAATGCAGCGGGGCACAGGTACAAGAGCAAGGCTTAATGACAGGCCATGTGCAGGAAAAACAGGCACAACCCAGGAAGCGGAGAATGCATGGTTTTCAGGATTTACTGCTAATCTTGCCGCAACTGTCTGGATGGGATACCCGGAAGTTAATAAAAAAATGACAGTCATACATGATATGAGGGTGCAGGGCGGGGCGCATCCGGCAATGATATGGAAACTTTTTATGGAAAGAGCCACAGTTAATTTGCCTATTGAGGATTTTGTCAGGCCTGAAGATGACAGAATAAGCCTGCAAATAACCACAAATCCGGAAACGGGCGAGCTTATGATTCCAAACAGATACACTCCCCCGGATCAGATAAGCATGGCAGATTTTAAATACGGGGCAGAGCCAAAAACACAGGCTCCGTTTAATCCTGAGCTTATGCCTATCCTGCCGAATGTGACGCTGATGCCGGCTGAAGAAGCATACCACATACTATTTCAGGCAGGATTTACGCATGTTGAATTTATAAATGAGCCATATGGCGAGGTTCCTCCCGGATATACGCACAGGCAGGATCCCCTTTGGGACCAGAATGTTGAAAAAACAAGAAAGATTAAGGTCTGGGTAAATCCGTAGCATGGATAATCATATTATAAACAAATTACAATACATTATATTGTATTAAATTGCTGTAAATATTTTTGATACTAAAAAAGTAACATAATTCCAGATTTAACATTAACGAACCAAATTTTATCTTCTCATTTTTCCGACGTTACTAATTACAGTAGCTATGACAATTATTGCTCCAAGAACAAATGTTTGTACATAAGACGAAAGACCTATTATATTCATTGCATTATAAAGAATACCCAGCAATAGTACACCAAAAAATGCTCCAACTAGACTACCCCTGCCACCCTCAAAAGTAATGCCTCCTATTATTGCTGCTGCAAGAGCC
>JACVJB010000074.1 GCA_015711775.1 Actinomycetota bacterium
TTTTAGTACAAAAGGAGTTGTTTTTAATTTGAAAAGAAGTTTTAAGAATATAGCTCTTTTAATTCTGCTTATTGTGGTTATATTCCTTATATTCAGGAATCCGCTTTTTATGGCGCCTGAAGTAAAAGAGCTGAATTTAAATGAGTTTGTTGCAAAAATCAATAATAATGAAATAAATACTGCCGAGCCTTTAAACATCAAAGGTTCAGACAAAATAATAGAGGGCAAGCTTACGGACGGCTCATCTTTTAAAGTTTCATATCTTGAAAACTATGATCTTACTGCCCTTCTGCTTGAGAAGAAGATACCATTTCTGGTTGATAACCAGAAACAGTCAATATGGGTGCAGTTACTTTTAGGCGCGCTTCCATTTCTCCTTATATTCGGTCTTATATTTTTTATGATGAACCAGCTTCAGGGAGGCGGGTCAAAAGTCATGCAGTTTGGAAAAAGCAGGGCACGTCTTGCGAATAAGGGAAAAACAAGGGTAACTTTCAAAGATGTGGCAGGCGCAGATGAAGCCATAGAAGAGCTACGTGAAATTGAGGAATTTCTGGAAAACCCTTCAAAATTCAAAGCGATGGGAGCTAAGATTCCAAAAGGAGTGCTGCTTTACGGTCCTCCAGGAACAGGAAAAACCCTTCTTGCCCGTGCTGTAGCAGGGGAAGCAGGCGTACCGTTCTTTTCCATATCCGGTTCAGAATTTGTTGAAATGTTTGTGGGTGTTGGCGCATCGCGTATAAGGGATCTGTTTGGCCAGGCAAAAGCATCTCAACCTTCTATAATATTCATGGATGAAATAGATGCAGTGGGGCGCCACAGGGGCGCAGGTCTTGGAGGCGGCCATGACGAGCGTGAGCAGACCTTAAACCAGCTTCTCGTGGAAATGGACGGGTTTGACCAGGATAGCACCGTAATACTTATTGCTGCAACCAACAGGCCGGACATACTGGATCCCGCCCTTTTGCGTCCGGGGCGTTTTGACCGCCAGATTGGCGTTGACAGGCCTGACCTTGTAGGAAGGGAACAGATTCTTGAAATACATGCGCGCGGCAAACCGCTTGATAAGGATATTAATTTAAAGACAATAGCAAAAGAAACCCCGGGTTTTACGGGCGCTGACCTTGCGAATATATTTAATGAGGCATCCCTTCTTGCGGCAAGACACAATAAGAAAAAAATAAGCATGTTTGAAATTGAGGATGCTATTGAAAGGGTTATAGCTGGACCTGAGAAAAAAACAAGGGTAATATCTGAAGAGGAAAAAAGAATAATTGCATACCATGAAGCGGGTCATGCTCTTCTTTCACATATACTTCCAAATACTGACCCTATTCATAAAATTTCAATCATCTCAAGGGGAAGGGCGCTTGGTTATGTAATAACTCTTCCCGAAGAGGACAAATACTTAAAGTCAAAAAAAGAGCTTCTGGATAATATTACACAACTTCTGGGCGGCAGGGTCAGCGAAGAGATGAACTTTGACGATATAACAAGCGGTGCCCAAAATGATTTGGATAGGGCCACAAAGCTTACAAGAAAAATGGTCACTGAATTTGGTATGAGCAGCATTATAGGCCCTGTAACCTATAAGACAGATGAGGAGGAAGTGTTTTTAGGCAAAGAGATTGTCTCAAGACCCCATTACAGTGAAGAAGTCGCATCTGCAATTGATAAAGAAATAAACAGCATAATAACTGAATGCTATGAAAAAGCTCGCACCATACTTCTTGAAAACAGAGAAGCTTTAACTATGCTTGCTGATACCCTTATAGAAAAAGAAACACTTTCGAGGGAGCAGGTAATGAATATGCTGTTTAATGTCAAGAGCCAGAAGAAGATAAAAAACGGCGACAATGATGAAAATCAGGCAAAAAAGAAAACAGTAAAAGCAGGCAGCGCAAAAAAGAATGCAGTTAAGAGCAGGGACAATGGCAGCAGCCGGACAAAAACTATGGTTAAATCTTCAACAGATAAAGCTGCGGATACAGATAGAAAACAGTAGAAGTCATAGTTTGGTCATTTTATGAAAATGTGTATTTTTATGCTATTTTTTAAATAACAGCTATCTTACCTTTAAATAGTAAAAAAGCGGAAAGTTTTAAAAAACTTTCCGCTTTTTGCAGTCACAAGTTAAAAATGCGGGCCGCGCTTGTCTTTAAAAACTGTCAGCATAAAGAATTTTGTGTGGAATAATTGCATACTGACACAAATCTGCATGGTATGATAATATTATCTGGTATTAATTATAGTTTGTAATAAAGATCTCTACCTTATATTTAATGCGAAATTTCATGCTATTGTAATAGGAGCAATTATTTGAATTGCTTTTCGAAAGGAGTTTTAAAAAGTGGACAAGAAATTAATCGAGGAAGGCGTAAAATTAATACTTAAAGGCATTGGCGAGGACGTAAGCCGGGAAGGACTGATAAGGACCCCGCAAAGGGTTGCTGAGATGTATGAGGAGCTTTTCAGCGGAATAAGCAAAGAGCCGGCTGATTTATTGCAGCCTTTATTTGATGAAAATCACGACGAGATGATAATAGTTAAGGACATACCGTTTTATTCAGTATGCGAGCACCACATGGTGCCATTTGTGGGAAAGGCGCACATCGCCTATGTTCCCAATAAATCCGGTAAGATAGTGGGACTCAGCAAATTAAGCAGGGTACTGGAAATAGCTTCAAGGCGCCTGCAGGTGCAGGAAAGGCTTACGACAATAGTTGCAGATGCAATAATGAAAAAGCTTGAGCCGAGAGGAGCAATGGTTATAATTGAGGCCGAGCACCTCTGTATGAGCATAAGAGGTGTTAAAAAACCAAATACAATAACTGTCACATCTGCAGTCAGGGGGCTTTTCAGACAGAATTCTGCATCCCGGGCAGAGGCAATGGCGCTTATTAAAACAGGTAGATAGAAACAAGGGGATTTATGAGTTACAGGATAAGAAAAGTAGACATAAAAACCAAAAAGCAGGGCATGGATGAATTTGCAAAGATAGGTTCAACTTCAGCCGGCCAGATAATAATGGTAAACAAGTTATTTCCACTCGCCTTGAAAGTCAAAGGTTTAAATCCGAGAGGCGCTAATATTTTGAAGCAGGAAATGCTGTCAAGAAATGGGGATGTTGTAACTTCAAGAGACAATCTATTACGGCAGGAAGGCGCAACTGATGTAATAATACTTGGAACTGAAAAATCCGTTCTAAGTCTAGCAGAGAAAATAAAAATTCAGCCTTTTGGTTTAAAACAATTATCATCAGAGCTTGTCGATTATATTAATTTTTTAAACAGGGGGCAATCCGGCCTTATATTTAAAGCAAGTTCAAAATCTATTGATTTAAAAAAAGACGCTCCGGTCATAATGGGTGTATTAAACGTAACAGATGACTCTTTTTATGACGGCGGAAAATATTTAAATGAACCGGATATAAGACGGAGGGTAGATGAAATTATCCAGCAAGGCGCTGATATTGTTGATATTGGCGGCATGTCCACGAGGCCTGGCTCCAAACCGGTAAGCATAGAACATGAATTAAGCAGGGTGTTGCCTGCAATAAAATATGCCAGGTCAGTAATTAACAGCAAAACAGAAGAGAAGGATTTTTATAAAAAAAATATCCTGATTTCATGCGACACATACAGGTCCTTAGTTGCACAGCAGGCTTTAGAAAACGGAGCAGATATTATAAATGATATAAGCGGTCTCACTTTTGATGAAAATATGGCTGCAGTTGTAGCAGCTTCGGGAGCGGGCCTTGTTATAATGCATATAAAAGGCACACCTGAAAATATGCAGGAAAACCCGGTTTATGATGATGTGGCAGAAGAAGTGTATGATTTTCTTTACAGCAGGGCAGAATATGCCATAGAGGCAGGTATTAGCAGGGACAGGATAATAATAGATCCCGGCATAGGGTTTGGAAAAACTGTTGAGCACAATATTTCAATTCTTCAGAAACTATCCGATTTTACAAGCATGGGCTATCCTGTACTTATTGGCGCCTCAAGAAAATCTTTTATAGGAAAATTGCTTGGCGGCAATAAAGATGAAATAAAGCCTGCCGGTGAAAGGCTCTACGGCAGTATTTCTGCGGCAGTGACCTCTTATATAAATGGGGCCGATATTTTGAGGGTGCATGATGTGGCGCAAACTTTAGAGGCTTTAAAAATTGCAGCTGTGATAAAATATAGATAAACCTATTGAACTTTTATATATAATTATATAGAATTCTCGGGAGTAAGAATAAATAAAATTTGATTAATTAGAATATTCTCCGAGTCTTTTGTTCCCTAATAAGCATAACGCTTATGGGATGAAAGACCGATAGGGTATAGCCAGTAATGGTTATGCCTCCCGTTTGGAAAGGAGAAGAAAGCATTGATAGTGGTGTTTATCCATGTTTGATGCTCCTTTCCGTGGAAAGGAGCATTTTTATTTTAAGTATTATTTGTACAAAACTTAATGCTAGTATATTGCCTTTGAGTAAATGTTCTCATTTCTTTTTCTGCACTGTAAATATAGTCAAATCAAATGCCTTAACTATATCTTTATTGAAAGGAAGCTTGTGAACAGATGGGGAAAAAACCTGATTCTGTCTTTTTGTATAATTTTTACCCTGGTGTTTTTGGCGGCTGCATGCGGCCCTGGAAGCAAAGAGCCGGTCCCCGGTTCAGCAGACAAAGCCTCGACAGAATCGCCACAGGGGCTTGTTCTTAGCTATAACGGAAAAGATATAAACGTGAGCCTGGAGCAGATAATGCAGTTAAATGAAGTTACAAGAGAGATAACTGCAGTGCCGAAAGATGATGAAGAAATGAAGCCAAGAAATGTCAAAGGGATCCTGCTTGAAGATGTTTTCCAGAGCTATCTTGGAATATCGCAGAAAGATGCCGGATCAATAAGGCTTGAAGCAGGCGATGGTTATGCAATAGAAGTAGCTTCTGATATCCTGAAGACAAAAGAAATAATAATTGCCTATGAAATAGACGGCAAGCCACTGGAAGACTGGGAAAAACCGCTGCGCTCGGTTATTCCTGATGTTTTTGAAATGTACTGGGTAAAAAACCTTATAAGAATTGAAATAACAGATAAAAGGGAGCAGAACCAGGTTAAAAGAATAATATTTCTTGAGACAAGAATAAGCGAAGTAGAAAATATTGACTATGCATACTATGATGAAAATTCAAAAGCAGTTAAAATTTCCGATCTTCTATTTAACTTTTCTGAAACAGAATTCCAGAACTATGTATTTATTATGTCAACAGACGGTCTTGAAAAAATTGAAAAAGCAGAAATATTTTTGGATGCATACATAAAATATACAGGCCAGTATGCGCCAATGTTTTTATCTGAGAGCCTGCCTAAAGGTATGTGGGTAAAAGACATCCTTTATTTTATTTACGGAAGTTCCGTATACTTTTCTGAATCCAGCGGTTTTAAAGTTTTTGATAAAGTTAATACCAACGGGAGTCAGTCCATTATACTTAAAGACGTTTTCAGAAGCTGCGGCATCAGCGCTTCTGAAAAATATCTCTTCAAATCTCTTGACGGTTATACTGCAGAGATTGAATCAGGTTCAATAGATAAAGGATTTATATATATCCAGGATAACGGACTGGCTGCAGTTTATTTTGAGGGGCTGGCAAAAGATGCAAAAGTCAAGGACCTTATATATATCGGGATAATAGAATAAATAATAAATAAGAAGAAAGGAAAATGATAAAAATGAAAGTATTAAAATTTGCAGCAATTGTAATTTGCACAGTTCTTTTATTTGCTTTCGTGGGCCTGGCAGGCTGTTCTACTCAAAAAAGTGGTTCAGCTACGCAGGCGCAGTGGAGCATAACCATAAAAGACAGCAGCGGGAAAGAAGTGCAGTGGACTAATGAAGATGCAGGAAAGCTTGAAAT
>JACVJB010000075.1 GCA_015711775.1 Actinomycetota bacterium
CCGGAAAAATCAAACTCCGGCCTTTGTGGTATTAAGCTGCGGCTGCCGGAAAGTAGAATCTGATTTATAATATTTCAACCCGGTTTTGTTGAATGCATCAAATACCATATTTCTTCTTTTTCTGTAAATACTTATATTATTCTGTGAATAAGCTTTCCAGTTTTTAAGAGCCGTCGCACCGGCATACTGAACAGCATTAAATACTCCGCTGTCAACATTTGTTTTATATTTTCCAAGGCTTGCAATGGCATGGCTGTTTCCTGCGGCAAAGCCAATCCTCCATCCAGTCATGTTAAAAGTCTTGGAAAGAGAATTAAACTCAATTCCTGTTTCTTTTGCCCCTTCAGCATTCAAAAAACTTACCGGTTTGCAGGAATCGTTAAAATAAACATCGCAATATGCATTATCATGGCAGACAAGTATGCGGTTCTGTCCGGCAAAATCCCTGACTTTTTTAAAAAACTCCAGTCCGCAGGAGGCTGATGTGGGATTATTGGGATAATTAAGGTGCATTATTTTTGCTTTTTGAGCAACTTTTTTTTCTATTGAACCCAAATCAGGCAGGAAATTATTTTCTTCAATACAGGGCATTATATGGCTGCTTCCGCCTGCAAACATTGTGCCGATACTGTAAACAAGGTATCCCGGATCAGGAACAAGGGCTATATCCTGCGGATTTATAAATACATATGCAATATTGGATATTCCCTCTTTTGAGCCCCATAAGGTAATAATCTCAGTCTCGGGATCAAGTTCAACATTAAATCTTTCCCTGTAATAGCCTGCAGCAGCTTCTTTAAAAAGTTTAAGGCCGTAGCTTGACGGATATCTGTGATTATCTTTATTTTTTGCCTCATTGCACAATTTGTCAATTATTTCTGCTGGAGTTTCAAGGTCGGGATCCCCTATTCCAAGGCTTATCACATCCTCCCCTTTTGATTTTTTTTCATTGATAACCCTGTCAATTTCTGCAAAAAGATAGGGCGGAAGAGATTTTAACCTCTGTGCTTCCTCAAATATCATAATTGCCTTTCCCCTGTACTGATTTTTAAAGTTATTGATTAATATAATAAATGCCTTCAAATACTATTTCAACCCCGCCCTCAAGAAATACCGGTGATTCCATTCTGTCCCATGAAATGGACAACATTCCGCCAGGAAGAAATACTTTAACATCATTGCTTTCTGTTTTATTGAGAGCTATTGCACAAACTGCAGACGCGCATGCCCCCGTGCCGCAGGCAAGTGTTTCGCCTACCCCACGCTCCCAGACCCTCATGTGCAGATGTTGCCCGGATATTTTTACAAATTCCACATTAGTCTTTGCAGGAAAGAACGGATGATTTTCGATAGCTCTTCCCCATTTGCTGAGCGGTATTGAATTAAGGCTAACCTCTTCGTTCAGAATAATGACACAATGCGGATTGCCCATGGAAACGCAGTTAATCTTAAATAAGTTTTCACATGCTTTTAACGGCCAGTCATATATTTTTAAGGCAATATTTTTATCTTTCAGTGATGAGTCGCTGCTGCCAGTTTTTATATCTGCATATAAAATTTTTGTATCAACGGGTATTTTATCCGGCTCAAATACAGGTTTTCCCATATCAACTCTTATATTGATATTTTTAAGATTTTTTTTTCCGCTTGTGTCATTTTCAAATACTGAAATATTTTTTATTCCAGCTCTTGTATCAATTGTAAAATCATTTTTTTTGCAATAACCATGCGTGATTATATACCCTGCCACACACCTGATCCCGTTACCGCACATTTCAGCTGTGGTGCCGTCCTGGTTATAGTAGTCCATAAAAAAGTCAGCAGTACCGGATTTTCTTATAAAAATCAGTCCATCTGCGCCTATTCCGAAATGACGGTTACAGATAGAAGAAATAATTTCACTTGAAAGGACTATATCGTCATTTAAGGCATCTATAATGACGAAATCATTTCCCTGCCCATGCATTTTTACAAATTTGAGCTCACTCATTTTTCAAATCTTTCCATACAATTTTAATTATATCTCCAATTAAATATATGATATTATCATAATCGTTGGCTCTTATCCAATTAATCCTTGTATCTGCTTTAAACCAGGTCATCTGTTTTTTTGCAAGTCTTTTAGTATTTCTAATAATCCTTTGCCTGCATTCTTTTTCAGTTGCTTCACCTTCAAGATAGCGAATTACTTCCTTATATCCAACAGCCTGCAGTAAACTGTTATATTTTCCGTAACCGGAAATTACAAGATCATGCACCTCTTTTACCAGACCGTTTTCAAACATCCTGTCTACCCTGTTTTCTATACATTTATGAAGACTATTTTTTTCCTTTGTCAGGCCAACCAGCACTGTATGATAAACCGATACTCTTTTATCCCAGTTATCCTGGAAGCATGAAAAAGGTTTTCCGGTTTTTCTGTAAACCTGCAGCGCTCCGGCAATTCTTCTTGAATCATTAGAGCTTATTTTTTTTGCATATCCAGGGTCAATTTTTTTTAACTCTTCATATTTGTCTGCGCTAAGCTCAGAAGTTTCAGCAAGCCTTGCTGAAAAATTGCCTGTCTTTTTTACGGCAAACTTCAAGTCATCTATTACTGCCCTTATATAAAGGCCGCTGCCTCCGGCAAGCAGGGGTATTCTTTTTTTTAAAAAAAATTCATTTTCAATAATTTTACGGCAGATGTCTCTGAACTCCAGAGCATTTATGTGATGTGAAGGCATAAAAATATCGGTCATGTACTGATTAATCCCATATATTCGGGTATTAATCTTATCTGTTCCAATATTCATTTTTTTATAGACCTGCATTGAATCAAGAGAAATTATATCTGTATTAAAAAGCAGCGCAAGATTAACAGCAACAGCGGTTTTCCCCGAGCATGTGGGGCCGCAAATAAGTATAACTGTTTTTTTTGCAACAGCTTTTAAAACAAACTGGCTGATATTGATTTGAAATTTTTCAAGATAGTCAGTTAAGTAATTTTTTTCTTCAATGGAAAGTATGCGTATTTTATTTTCCAGTCAGCTCACCATTTAAATAAAAAGATTTCGCTTCTGTAATTTTAACAAAAGCAAATTTTCCAATCATTTTTTCAGAATTATCACTGTAAAAATGGACTATATTATTATTATCCAGTCTGCCTTTAAGCAGGCCTTTTTGTTTGATATCGTTACTTTCAACCAGTACTTCAAGCTTTTTGCTTCTCAGAAGTAAATTTTCTTCAAGTGAAATCCTTTTCTGTACCCTGATAAGCTCTGAAAACCATTTTTTCTTTTCAGTAAGTAAAACCTCATCCTTAAGTTTTTCAGCTGCTGTACCCCGCCTTGGGGAGTAAAGAAAAGTAAATGCCCTGTTAAAGCGGAGTTTTTGTACTGTTTCAAGGGTTTGGGCAAAGTCTTTTTCTTCCTCCCCCGGAAATCCCACAATAATATCTGTGGTAATTGCGCAGTCCGGCATCGCACTTTTTATTTTTTCATATAATAAAAGATAATCTTTAATCAAATATTTTCTGTTCATAAGGCTAAGTATTTTATCAGAACCTGCCTGAATCGGAAGGTGTATATGTTTGCATATATTTTTATTTTCACTTATGACTCTTATCAATTCATCAGAGAAATCTTTTGGATGCGATGTCATAAATCTTATTCTTTTAAGACCTTTTAATGCGGCAAGGCTCTCAAGCAGTTTTGCAAAATTTATATCCTTATGAAATCTACCAAAATCTCCGTCAATATATTGCCGGTTTATAAAATCAAGCCCGTAAGAATTTACATTCTGGCCAAGAAGCGTAACTTCAACAACTCCCTCGCTTTCAACAAGATTTTTTATTTTATTTAAGATTATGCTTGGGTTAACCGATCTCTCTTTTCCCCTTACATATGGAACAATACAATAAGAACAGAAATTATTGCATCCAACTGTTACCGGAATAAAGGCCTTAAAGCGAAAGCTTCTTGAAGCGTCCAGATAATTGATTTCATTACATTCCGGAATATTGTATTTTTTTGTTTTAAGATTTTCTGAAGAAAACAAGGTATTAAAATAATTACCGCTGCTTATTTCTGTGCCGGATGTATCGCAGACAATGCGGCCGGTTTCCAGTCTCTTTTCCAGTATAGACAAAAACCTGCTTATGCTACCTGTTCCGAAAACTATATCGACAAAAGGAAAATCCTGCTGAATTTTGTCTTTTAAATTCTGCGCAGTACAGCCCCCTATGCAAATAATTATGCCGGGGTTGTTGTTTTTTAATATTTTTAAATTTCCTATATGTCCGTATAAACGATTCTCAGCTTTTTTTCGTACAGAGCAGGTATTGATTATAACCACATCTGCAGAATTTATATTTTCTGTTTGCGTAAATCCGTTTCTTTTTAAAAGAAATATTAAACGCTCAGAATCAAATTCATTCATCTGGCAACCAAAAGTTTTTATGTAAAATTTTTTATCAGTTTCCATAATTTTTGTGATTAATATAAATCAGAAGTTTTAAAATATCATCAGTCGCAAGACAATGAAGTTTAAACATAAGCAGTATAATAATTACCTTATTTCGACATTTATAACTATTGCGGTCCTTACTTCCCCGTTTATCTCGATGTCTTTAAAAAAAGGAATGCATACAATTTCCTGGCCGGTAGGAGCAATAAAACCCCTTGCAATTGCAATGCTCTTTATCCCCTGGTTCAGGGCGCCTGCCCCGATTGTCTGTATTTGTACTTTATTTTCAGTTCTAATAATACCCGCTATTGCTCCTGCAACTGAATTTGGTTTCGATGTAGATGATACCTTTAATAATTTCATATTGTTATATTTTTTTTACGTGTTTATTATATATTTTTAATTTTTCTGTCTTAGATATACTTTTAAATTCAATGTATTATTTTGCTTTGTAACTTCTACATTTTCAGCTGCCTCAATAAAGTACCTGCTGCCTGTTTTATTAATCTCTTTTTTTAATATATCTATTATATACCTGATTTCTTCATCTTTAAATCTTTTTGCAAGTTCTGATTCATCAAAAAGGTTGAGTTTGCTATTATTTTTATTTAAAATTCCTTTTGTATGATAGTTTTTACTATCATAATCCGGTAAAGCAGTTTTGCTCTGATTAAGAGTTGTTTTGCCAGCCTTATTCAGGGATATCTTTAAAGCAGTTTCATTACCGGAAAACATATCAAAATAAATCCTGAAAGAATTCAACGGTTTAATCTCTCCATAAAATATTCTCTGTATTGCACGCTCTGAAATACTCATATTAAAATAATTTTTTAAAACTTGCTCAAGTAGCGCATAATTTGATGCAAATGCGGCAAAGTCCGTTATTTTTATCTCTGGCCTTGAAACTATTTTCTTTAAATCCTGCATACTGACGGCGCTTTTATCAAATTTTGAATTATTTATCATTGTTGATATTATTTGTGTGGGGCTTCCATAAAAAATATTTATATCCGGGTTCTGAAGAGAAAACTCCAGTATTGTCCTGGCTATATTATTGACACCGCTTTCGATTATTATTATTCCGTCAGCAGTTTTTTTTAGCACCGGCATCACTGACTGGTCTTTTTTTTCAATAACTTTTTCCGTATCAGCTTCAATAAATATGGCAGTACCCTTAGCTGGACCGGAATAAGAAATGCATATCTGCTCAACATTTAACTTGATTGAAAAAAGGGCCATGCCCCTTCCATGAAAACCATAAGGATCCCTCACAGCATTATCAAGTTTTGAAGTCACCCTTGACTGAAATATTAGCTTATGAAACTTATCAGGTATGCCGGAACCGTCATCAATTATATACAGGTGTCTTGTTTTCTCTGCTATTTTTTTTGTTGCTATGAAAATATTTGCGCTTTTTGCATCCCTTGAATTCCTGAGGCATTCGAGGACAAT
>JACVJB010000076.1 GCA_015711775.1 Actinomycetota bacterium
CCACTGAACTACATACCCACATTAAAAGGTTTTATTTAGAATAAAGAGATAAAATTATATGTTTTAATATTAAAAACATCAATATTTTTAAGACTTTGACAAGTATCTGCCGGCGGGTCTGCCTGGATAAGCCTGAAAGAAATTAAGGTTATGGTTCTCTTTCTTCACGACTTTTTTATGATAAGCGAAATCCGAGCAATGAATATAAAGAATTTATTAAAATACTAATTTAAAATATTATCCAGGTATTATAAAATATTAAAAAATGATTTAACTGCCAGATTTTATAAAGGTGGATTAAATTTGGAAGCTGTAAAAATTGAAAATCTTGCAAAGCGGTATGGGAAAAATGAAGTTTTAAAAGACATAAATCTTTCTGTGCCCGATGGCCAGTTTTACTGCCTTATGGGACCAAACGGCTCCGGCAAAACCACCCTGACTTCAATACTTGCATCTATAAAAAATAAAACTTCAGGAAGCATAAGCATATACGGAAAACCGCCTGAGCATGCCAGAAACCTTATCGGATACATGCCCCAGGAAAACTTTTCTTCCGCTGCTCTTACAGGCAGGGAAAACCTTTTATACTTTGCGGGCCTTATGGGATACAGCAGCCGTGACGCAGCAAAAATATCAGCAGAACTTCTCAAGCAGGTAGGCCTTTTGGGTGACGCTGATAAAATGGTCTCAAAATACTCCGGAGGAATGAGGAAAAGACTTGAACTTGCAACTGTATTGTTTGAAGGCATTAAGCTGCTTATCCTTGATGAGCCCACAACCGGCCTTGACCCTGCCGCAAGAAGGAATTTTTTTGAACTTGTAAGCGAATTCCGCAAAAAAAATATCACAGTATTCTTAATTACGCATATCGGGGCAGATGCCGAGCTTGCAGACATGATCGGGCTTATAGATAATGGCAAAATAATTGCGCAGGACAGTCCGGATAACCTTAAAAGAAATAATCTGCAAAAAAACACTCTTACTGTTGAAACTAAAACCAGGAATGAAAGAATAAAGAAGATACTTGCAGCTTTCAACCGTGGCAGTGAAGTAGTAGAGGCAGAAAATGGTTATAAAATATCATCTGATGATATTGCTGAGGATATACCGCTGATAATCAGGGAGCTTGACAGGCAGGGTTTTGAAGTAATAAGGCTTGAAAGCACCAGTGCAACACTGGAAGATGTTTTTTTTAAATTAACCGGGCATTCTGTAAAAAAAACCACCGGAGGAAATTTTTGAGACAAGTAAATTCAGTTTTTATAAAAACAATTAAAGAACTCTACAGGAATAAAACCACTGTTTTCTGGACTGTTGTATGGCCGGTGATATTTCTTTTTTTGGGCATATTTTTGTTTTACAGGGCTGATCCTCTTTCTGAAACACCTGCGTTCAGGGCAGGCATCACAATCTCAATGGTTGTCTTTTCGCTGATGCTTTCGGGTTTTTCAACAATGCCGGGAATTATTGCAACTGACCGCTCAAACGGCCTGTTTTTAAAGCTGCGCTCAATGCCAATTAAACAGTGGCGGGATTTACTTGGCCGAATTTTCGGCCTGCTTTTTTATGTTCTTGTCTCTGCAGTGATTATATGTGCCATAGGCATAGTTTTAGGAGCAAGATTTAACCTAAACCTTGAAAGTATTTCCGTATCACTGGGTTTTCTTGTTCTTGCCACTCTTGCCGCATCCGGTGCAGGCATTATAATAGGGACATTTATAAAAAATATAAATGGTGCCGTAATTACCGGTGTCGGCATAGCTGTTGTATCAATGTCTCTTGCAGGGGTTACTTTTCCTTACGCTTTCCTTCCAAACGTCCTGCAGGCATTTTCAAGGTTTTACCCCTTTTCATCATCAAATGCAATAATCTCATATATGTTAAGCACACAGGAATTTACAGGATATAATCCCATAAACGTGTTGCAGATAAGCTTCACAGTAACATCCTCAATGCTGATATTTGTTTTAAGTATAATACTTTATACAAGATTTTGCTGTAAAGCTGACTGAGGTGTAAGTTATAGTGGTGGAGATGAGCGGGATCGAACCGCTGACCTCCTGCTTGCAAGGCAGGCGCTCTCCCAGCTGAGCTACACCCCCACAAAAGTAACGAAGGCAATTATACAATAAAATTAAAAAAACAATAATAAAAATTTAAAACAGATAATTTATGGTGGGCATATGTGGATTCGAACCACAGACCTCGTCCTTATCAGGGACGCGCTCTAACCAACTGAGCTATATGCCCTCTTTAAGATAAAACCTGAGTGAAAGATTTTACCAGAAACTTTTCATTAAAAAAACCCCATAATCCAGTATTTCAGAGGGCTAAAGCATTTTATCATAAAGCCTGCAAATATTGTATAAATAACTGCAGCTTACTGAGCTTACATACTGTTATAGCATGCTTATATTATCGCCTGATATAAATAAGCGAATTCTGTTTAAAATATAATTAGTAATACTTTCCTGTATGCTTACTTTTCCTTATTCAAATCGTAATTCTGATAAACTTTTTCATTCTTTTCCTGAGCCGTACCTGAAGTATGCACATTTATAGTTGTATTTTCCCTGATTATTTTGTCTGGCGCAAACCTCAGCTCAATTCCTCCTATGATGCGAAGAATTACATTTAATATCCATGTCTCAAGCGCAGCAAGAGCTGCAGCAAAAATGGATGCCACCAGTCCGATAATTATAAAAATAATTATTCCTATAATACCGCCGCTAATATTTAAGCCGACTGTTCCAAGCATCTGGTTTATATCCATTCCAGGCATAACGCTGTTTAAAACATCCTCGAAAGTCATGCCGGAGCTTGCAAGCACTGCCCATCCTATAAGGCCGATTACTGCAAAAATTATAACAAACAGTATAAAGAAAATCAGATAAGCAACCAGGACATACTTAAAAATTGAAAACTCACTTATGCTTTTTAAAAGCCTTCTCTCAACTTGCATATTATCACACCCTTTATTACTTACTTAATAAAAATAATAAATACAGGGTTATGGTATTTACATTTTGAAATACTTATCAGCAAGTTTGCTTATTCCGGGAATCCTAAATGTTTTGCCGCTGAAACCCATAACTATGCAGATAATTGCAAAAATCCATGCCACTCCTGCAATTAAATACCCGAGCCATGAGAAGAAAAACCATCCTATGTAAGGAATAAGGCCAAGAATTACTGAAACTACAACTATTGCTGCCACTTCAATTATTCCCAGTATTAATGCCTGCAGCGCGTTCCATTTTACGAACCTGTTCTCTTTCTCCATCAGCCAGATAATCAGCCCGCCCAGCCAGCTGAATAGATAAGCCAGCAGATTTGCCACTTTGGGATCCAGGTTTGTTGAACTTTTCTTGTTTACATCCTCATCAAAGTTCATTTTTGCATCTTCCGCCATTTGTTACCTCCATTTATTTTAATATTTATGACAGAGCATTTAGTAGATTATAACTTATTATAGAAAAATTGGCATGAAATATCTTAATAATTTTAAAAAATAAGCTTTTAAAATTCAATTACCGGATAAAAGCTGCACAGTTTTAACTGCACTGTTATTATTCATGCAGGTGTTGACAGGTTATTTGCCGGCATATAAGAGCCTGCGCCTTAGCTCTCAGGAGATACTATACTGTATGAGGCAACAAGGTCACCCCCGTCAAGTTTTATTGCTTTTACACCCTGTGTGGCCCTTCCGGTGCGCTTTACTGACTTTGAAGGTATCCTTATAAGTATGCCGTTAGTGGTTACAATTATTATATCATGCTCATCTCTTATAATGCCTGCGCCGGCTACTTTGCCTTTCTTCTCGGTTATTTGTACAGTTTTTACGCCAAGGCCCCCTCTTTTATGTTTCGTGTAATCAGACACCGGGGTCCTTTTTGCAAAACCATTTTCAGTCAGGATGAAAAGATCCTCTTCCACCTGGCTTGAAACCATCATTGCAAGCACCCTGTCGCCCTTGCCGAGACGCATTCCACGCACACCCTGGGTGGCCCGCCCCATTGGCCTGCAGTCCTTTTCAGAAAACCTTATTGCCTGACCGTTTCTTGAAACAAGCACCACCTCATCATTGCCATTTGATTTTTGAACACCGATAAGTTCATCTCCCTGCAAAAGGTTAATTGCAGCAATGCCATCTTTTCTGGAGGTATCATACTCTGTTATCGCAGTCTTTTTCACTATACCGTTTTTTGTGGCCATTATAAGATAATCTTTTTCACTGTATTCTTTTAATGTAATAATAGCTGCAACCCTTTCGCTTGATTTGAAAGGCAGAAGGTTTACTATTGCTTTACCTTTTGATGTCCTGCTTCCTTCAGGAAGTTCATGCACTTTGAGCCTGTATACTTTTCCATAATTGGAAAAAAACATTATATACTGGTGGGTTGAGGATATGAAAAGATGCTCTACAAAATCATCTTCTTTTAAATTCAGGCTGGTAACTCCGCGCCCTCCTCTTTTCTGTTTCCTGTAGGTTACAAGAGGCACCCTTTTAATGTAGCCGGAATGTGTTATGGAAATTACATTTTCTTCATCTGCTATAAGATCCTCAATGTCCATATCGGCAGAGCCTGCTGTAATTTCTGTCCTCCTGCCATCCCCGTATTTTTTCTTTATCTCAAGAAGCTCGGTCTTTATTACGCCGTATATAAGCTCGTCGCTTCCAAGAAGCTGCTTTAATTTCCTTATTTTCTCTTCAAGTTCTTTCGCTTCCTGCTTAACTTTATCCCTTTCAAGGCCAGTGAGCCTCTGCAGCCTCATATCAAGTATTGCCTGGGCCTGGATATCGGAAAGCTTGAATTTTTTCATCAGTCTTTCTTTTGCTGTAGGCACATCTTTTGAAGAACGGATTGTCTTTATAACCTCATCAAGGTTATCAAGCGCAATTAACAGCCCCTTTACAATGTGTAGCCTGTCCTGCGCAACTTTAAGCTCATACTTTGACCTGTTTACAACAACTGTAAACCTGTGCTTTACATATTCCTCTATAAGACCTTTTAAATTTAATGTTTTTGGAATATTATCAACAAGGGAAAGCATTATTATGCCAAAAGTGGTTTCGAGCTGAGTATGTTTATAAAGCGTATTTATGATTACCTGGGGAACTGCATCCCTTCTTAGATCTATTGCAACACGCATCCCGCTTCTATCAGATTCATCTCTCAAATCACTTATACCATCAATTTTCTTCTCTTTTACCAGCTCAACAATGCTTGTTATAAAATTGGATTTTTTTACCTCATATGGAAGTTCATTAATTATTATCTGGGTTTTGCCTTTGACTGGCTGTTCTATATGCGCCCTGCCTCTGACTTTTACTCTTCCTTTACCTGTTTCATAGGCTTCCTTAATTCCATCAAGGCCCATTATAATGCCGCCTGTCGGAAAATCCGGACCCTTTATATGCTTCATAAGATCTTTTATTGTAGCGTCCCTGTTCTCAATAAAGCATATTATCCCGTCAACCACTTCATTTAAATTATGCGGGGGTATATTTGTGGCCATGCCAACAGCAATTCCCGATGAACCATTAACCAGCAGATTTGGTATTTTAGAAGGCAGTATTGACGGTTCTTTGAGCGAGCTGTCAAAATTATCTACAAATGTAACTGTCTCCCTGTCTATGTCAACAAGAAGCTCTTCTGCAATTTCAGCAAGCCGCGCTTCAGTATAACGCATGGCTGCAGGGTTGTCTCCGTCAACAGACCCGAAGTTTCCATGGCCGTCCACCAGCGGATATCTTAAAGAAAAGTCCTGCGCCATCCTGACAAGCGAGTAGTATACTGCGGTATCGCCGTGAGGATGATACTTTCCGAGC
>JACVJB010000077.1 GCA_015711775.1 Actinomycetota bacterium
CAGGAATCCAACCGACTTGAATTCGTTGCTGAAACAAGTTACACAATGGTGGGCCCACCTGGATTCGAACCAGCGACCTACGGATTATGAGTCCGCTGCTCTAACCAGCTGAGCTATGGGCCCCAAATACTTTAAATTGCATAATACAGCAATTGCATATGTTATAAAAAAATAAATTATAAGTCAAATCGTTTTAACTGATGATCATGAGTTAATTTGATGCTTGTTCCTTTCTGTATAAAAAAGACTATATCCTGGCGTCAAGAACTTTTTTTTCATACTTAAAGACTTCATCTATCCAGGCTATATCTTGCGGCGTGTCCTGTAAATTGCAATAAAAATTCCAAACTGTTCCAAAGGGCATTGTTTTAGTATCCTCTAAAAGACCGAGCCTGGCAAACAATTGCCCGCTGTCTTCATATTTTTTAATAAGAGAGACGGGTTCAAGCATTGCAAAAAGAAGCGCCTTTATTACAGCTCTTGCGCCGGTCACCCATGCTCCTATCCTGTTAATTGATGCATCAAAAAAGTCTGTGCCTATATAGACCTTACTAATAGCATCAGCAATTACAATCTCCCTCATTATATTAATAACTTCATCAGATAATATGGTTACATGGTCGCTGTCCCATCTTATTCCCCTGCTCAAGTGAAGCATTATACCCTTAATATAAGGAAGCACTGCAGGTATTTTATCTGAAACAAGCTCCGTAGGATGAAAATGTCCCGTGTCAAAAGTTATAAGCTTATTATTTTTAACTGCATACGCAAGATAAAACTCATGTGAACCGACCACATAGCTTTCAGAAGCAAGGCCGAAAAGTTTACTTTCCAGTGAATCAAGAACATTGCACTCAGGATATTTTACTGAAAAAACCTCATCAAGCGATTCTTTTAGAATCAGCCTGTGCTCAAGCTTTGATAATGTGATATCCTTGGAACCGTCCTGTATCCATATATTAAAGATGCATGGTTTTTTTAAACGGCTTCCAAAATAATTTGATATTTCCCGGCACCTCTTTGTATGCTCAATCCAGAAATCCCTTATATTCTTGTCCTTGCTTGAAAGAGTATACCCGCTTTCAGCAAGCCTGTGCGAAAAAGGAGTCGGATTAAAATCTATACCTGCGCTATTGCTTTCTGCCCAGTCGGCCCAACTCTTGAAATGTTCAATAGCAATCTCGTTCCTGTCAACTTTGTTTCCTTTAAAATCACCGTATATCGGATGAAGGTTGATTTTCTTTGCGCCTGGTATGAGTGAAAAAGCTTTTTCAATATCCTGCTGCAGTTCAGTTAAATTACGCGCCCTGCCTTTGAAATTGCCTGTAGCAAGTATGCCTCCCCCGGGCGCATCTCCTGACTCTTCAAAACCTGCAACATCATCACCCTGCCAGCAGTGTATTGACAACGGAATTTTTTCAAGCTTACTTAAGACTTTATCTGTATCTATTCCTATGCCGGCATAGTATTCTTTTGCATATTCATAGTGCTTTTCAATACTTTTCATATATCAACTATCTAATGCCTGATTCGAATTTATTATTGCCATGCGCTGTTTATTTGTTCCAGCGTCTTTTTTACAAGGATATCCCCGCCCTCTGGACCACAAATTGTTGAAGCGGGTTTAGAGCTATAAGACCCGCCGTTTACTGCAAGCTCAGTGGGGAGATAACCTCCGTATGCATTTGCCAACTGGATTATAAATACCTGCTCCGCTTTTGCCCTTGCTTTGATACGCTGAGCAAACTCATGATAAAGTTCAAAAGGATTTGTTGCTATTGCAGTATTTCCAATGCGTATAATATGGCTTTTAAACGAATAATTCTTAGAATTCTTTTGTAATTCCCATCGCATAATTACACCTTGAGGCTCAAATGCCTTTACAATATCCTCCATAGTCATTCTATTTTTGGATGAAAATTTTTTCTTAATATCTTTCACACACTTATCAGCTACCATATATTCATCTTCACTGACAGTCCGCAAAGGCAAATCCATATTAACTATATTATGATTAAATTCAGGACAATAATCAATATAATTACGGGCATATTTGTATCCGCGCATAACTGCTTCGCAAATACGCTCAGCAATAGACTGGCATAAAAGTGTCATGTCGAAATTACGAAATACTTCTTTAGTTTGTCCTCCCCATTCCTGGAGGGCCTTCTTATTACTTTTACTTATATGAATCAAATCTATAGGACTTAAATCACCTGCGGCACCGCATGCTGGCATTATATAGATATTTCCCAAACGCTCTCGTATTACATTACGAGTGGGCGCCCAGTAATCGGCGCTTATAAACTGATGCAATTCATAGACCTGGGAAGGGCATGATACATTAATAACAACACCGGTAATATCACCATTTTTATTCCATGTATAAAGCATCTCAGCAGAATTATCAGTACCACCTTCAAAGCGGCGAAAATCCTGTCTTGAGCAGTCACCATACATAACACTTTTGCATTTGCTGCCACTTTCTGCAAACATTGGTCTTCTGTTAAAAGATATTGCAGCATAATCATGAGCATAACTAATGCCTCCCGGAATCCTTGATTCCCACGCTTGTTTAATAAGATCTGTAAGCTTCCCGGACAAAAACTCCTGTGCTTCATTGCCAAAAAGCAGATCTTCGGGCATTTCTATTAAAGGTAAAATTTCTTTACCATAAACATATTCATTGCCCTCTCTCATGAAATCGTTATAAAAATCACTGGAATTATGAGTATGTGTTGCATGAAGTGAAATTTTTTCAGTATCAATACCTTTAAATTCAGTGAGATTATTTTTCAGAATTCCTGGTAAATAAGACGGAATCATAGTCATATCAACAGAAACTAATATAACCTGATCATCACCATTTTCAATTGCTAAAGCTGTTGCCATTATAGGGTCATGCACAAACTCTGAAATACGTTGATACATTTGTCCAACCAAAATTAAAGGCCGTACAGGTGTTATGCTGATCTGGGACCACCCTATATTTATATTTTTATTATTTTCCATTTATTTATATCCTTAAAAATTCAGTAATTTTATTTTTATTATCATATAATCTCAATGTTCAGAAGACTGCAGAAGTCTTTGAGCGATTCAGTATGATCTCCATAAGCTATTATTACATGTTGTGAAGAAACTTTTTGGGCAAACTCTTCAACTGTGCAGCTTTTTAACTCAACTTCAAGGCTCGGCAGCACTGGCGCAGGTGCCTCCCAGCCAAATTCCTCCCATAATGGGGGCTGTTTGGCATTGCCTGTATAAATATGCATAGAGTAAGAGCCTTTTTTATATATCAGCCTTGCACATGTTAAAAGCCCGGTTTTTACTTCAGAAACATTTAAAAGCGAAGCAGATAAAAGCCCGAATGCCGTTGGCTTTACTTTAATATCGCCTTTAACTGAGCCTGACGGCACGTAATCCGGTACCCCTATCAGTACGCTGTCTTTAAAAAATTCATAATACTCCATGTATGCTGCATTCTGCCCTGTAATGTATTTGAGTATTAGCTGCATTACATTGCCAAGTACATCATTTTCAGGGGTTGTAGGTATGCTGTAATAGTAATCAAGCAGCATAAAAACCATAGCCGGAGGAAAACCAAGGAGCTTTTTCATTCCATCAACATCAATAAGAGTTACAGCGTCAAAATTCCTTTCTTCAATCTTTTTGCCTATAGCAAGCGCATACCTGACCCCTTTTTCTATAATTTCATCGTTACAGGGTTTTTCAAACTTCCAGTTTTTTCTTACAAATTCTACAGTTTTCTTTATATCATTATTATCAAGATTATTTGTATTTTGCACCATTTCATAAATTTCAAATGGCTCAACCTCAACTCCGATTTCAGCTCGCAATGAATTTCCTTCAAATTGAGTGCCGTATAAAAGCATGTCCCTGTATCCCATAGTGCCAATCCTCGCAGTTCTTAGCATTGTAGCTGAATAACATGCATTAATGAATGAAGTAATTTTCTCAAGAGGCTGCGGTTCACCAATCACATTGTATAGATATTTAAATTTATATCCCATGGCTTCAAACGCGGGCCTTATTGCTGTTGTGCCTGCCTGTCCGGCAGTGGTTATTATCTTACCGTTTTCCGTCCAGCCGCATAGTCCCCAGAGAAGCATCGGTTTATTACGGAATACATCTGTAACCCTGATAACAGCATGTGTCGGTATCCAGCCGGCAACACAAATAATTAAGCAATCCATGTCAAAAAACTTCAATTTCTCAATAGCTGCATCTGCTGTTTTGTATTCAGCGTCATCTATTACTATGCCTGCATCAAGTATTTCAGCATCAAGGGATAAAAGGGTGGCAAGTGCTTCATCATGCTTGATTACAAGTCTTTTGTAGGGAGTATTTACCTCTCCAAAGCATACAAATGCTATTTTCTTTTTTCTTTCCATTTTTATTTCCTGCCTTCTTGTTTATATTACTACCTGCAGGGAGGAGCAGTTGAATTTCTTACAATCAATTTTGACTGAAGCGCAACTGTTTGAACCACATGTTCATTTGGATTATTTATATTATCCATAAGAAGTTTTACAGCCACTACACCCATATGGCTTGCAGGGTTTGTTATGCTAGTAAGCTTTGTAGGTAAAAAATCATCCGTTACAATATTATCTACTCCAACAATGGAAATATCCTCCGGTATATTTAAACCTGCCTCATTAAACGCCCTGATTGCACCGACTGCAAACTGATCATAGCCTGCTATGATAGCTGTAGGAAGTATTTTTTCATCAAGCAACTCCTTTGCCCTGAGAAATCCACCCAGCTCAAATCTTTCCTTTCCTCTTTTAATAAATTCCTGATTAATCTGGATATTGCTTTGTTTCATAATTCTGCACAATGTATTAAAACGTATATCTGAAAGATATTCACCTATGTAACCAATATCTTTATGGCCTAAACCTGTAAGATGATTAAGAGCAAGGTACATTTCTCTTTCAATACTTATTCTTATGCTGTCCACAGGAACAGGGGTTGTGATATCACCCTCCGACAGCATAACAATTGGCAAACCTGATTTCTCCAGCAGCGTATAATTAATGCTATGGTCAGTTTCATTAATTATAATACCTGCCACACCCTGATTTAGGAGTATTTCAAATGCTTTGCTTATTTGTTCGCCTGTAAAACCGGTGAGCATAAAAATTGTGTCATAACCATTTTCTTTAAGCTTTTTTATGAGTGAATGAGCAATCTCAGAGTAATACTGGCTTGTTACCTCGGGAATAAGCACACCAACAATATTATTTTTTAAAATCCTGGGTTTGTAACCCATTTTTTTTGCAATGCTCTTTACTTTTTGCCTTGTAGATATACTGATGTCAAGCTTATCTTTTAAAGCGCGGGAAACTGTTGATACATTAAGACCCGAAGCAATAGCAATATCTTTAAGACGATCACGATTTTTTATTATTCCCGCTATTGTCTCGCTTTCAATCACAAAATCGAGTTCGGCGGCCAGCCGTACCGCCCGCATCATCCGCAAAGCATCCTCAGCAAAACGCTCGTTGGGGTCGCGTACCGCTTTCAGTCGCTTGACGCGCAAATCTTCCATTCCATTATATAAATCGACAATTTTCTCAGTTTTGAGGCGGTAGGCAATCGCGTTCACGGTAAACTCCCGTCGCGCCAAGTCTTCGGCCAGCGATACACCAAAGGTCACACTATCCGGTCGCCGTGCATCACTATACTCACCTTCGGTACGGTACGGTGTGACTTCTACAACGTGCAACGTTGGATCATCACTCTCGGTCTTGACTCCCACT
>JACVJB010000078.1 GCA_015711775.1 Actinomycetota bacterium
AATTAAAACCATTGAAATAAAAGAAATAAAAGAGCAACAAGCACCAACAACTAATAAAATTAAAATACGCTACAAAGATAAGTTTGAATTTGAAAAACTTGAAAAGGAAATACCGGAGTTAGAAAAAAAGAAGAGCGAAATAACTAAAAAACTTGAAAAAATTATAGAGCAGAATAATGGCATAATTAAGCTTAAGCCTGCATGGGTTGCAAGAGATTTTCTGCCACCTGGCAAAAGACTTGGATTAAAAGATGAAGAATATGATGTTGGCAAAAGAGGTTTTATTTCAGAAAGATGGCTTGGATCTGTTACAAAGGCAGATAATGCTGTCGGTCCCGAAGATGAGGGGCTTTCATATATTGATACCGGTTCTGATATTGATATAACATTAAAAAAAGCTGTTGAAATACTGCCGGAACTTATACTGGGAAGCAAATACGCTAAAGCTCATAAAGGTCTTGGAAGGCTTGTAAAGATTTATGATTTTAATGCAAGAATCCCCTTTCATATACACCAGATGAAAAAGGATGCAAAACTGGTTGGCTGCAATTCAAAAGATGAGGCTTATTATTTTCTTGATGATGCGCCACTGGGACCGCACCCTGAAACTTTTTTTGGCGTTCATCCGTATATAACTGAGCAGAAAAAATATGATATTCTGCTGCCATATCTTAAAGAATGGAAAGATGATCTGATATTAAGGCATTCAAGAGCATATCTGAATGTGCCTGGTGAAGGATTTTTCCTGCCATCCGGAATACTCCATGCTCCCGGCACGGCCCTGACGCTTGAGCTTCAGGAGGATTCTGATGTTTTTGCAATGCTTCAGGCATTAAATGCAGGAAAAATAATATCAAAAGACCTTCTTTTTAAAGATGTAAGAAAACAGGATCAGGAAAAATACGGTGAAAAAATAATACTCGGCCAGATTGACTGGAAAGCCTGTGGAGATCCTTATTTTTATGAAAAACATCATCTTAAAAGCATACTAATTAATGAAAATGTTCAGGATGGCGCAAAAGAATATTGGATATATTACAATACAGAAAAATTTTCAGGAAAAAAACTGATAATAGAACCCGGAAAGTCCTTTACTGCAAAAGAAAATGGAGTGTTTAATCTCTTTATCTGGAAAGGAAAAGCTAATTTTGACGGATTTGACATTGAGGCGGGAAAATTTGGATATGATGAGCTGCTGATAACCCACGACAGTGCAATAAAACCCTTGACAGTAAAGAATACAGGCACCACTGAGATGATGCTTTTTAAGTTCTTTGGCCCTGATATAAATACTGATGTCCCATATATTAATTTTTAACTATTGAAAGGAGACAGAAATGGCAAAAAAATCATCTATAGGGGGATGGGCCTATATCTGGGGCGGCTATTCCGAAGCTCCAGTGGCTCTTGAAGATGTTGTGAAAAAACTTTCTGAGCTTGGATTTGACGGAATTGAGATGGCAGCATTTCCTCCACACTTGGAGCCTAACACCAGGGAAAAAAGACTTGAAGTAAAGAAGCTTTTAGACAGTTATAATCTTAAAATATCGGGACTTGCCGCTCCATTTCCGTCACCTGCAACTTCTGAAGAAAAGGATTATATTGCTGCAGTAAAAGGCAATCTTGAAATTTGCACTGACATGGATATCCCAAAATTAAGAGTTGATACAGTTGATCCGCCAACAGCAATACCAGGAGGCATGGATTATGAGACATGTTTTGCAAAAATTGCAGATGTGTGGAAAAAATCAGCAGATATTTGTGCGGCTCAGGGAGTTAAGCTTATATGGGAATTTGAACCGGGGTTTTTATTTAACAAACCTAGTGAAGTTATGAGAATGGTATATAAGGTTGACCATCCTAATTTCTCAATACTTTTTGATTCATGCCATGCCTATATGTGCTCAGTGCTTGCGTCAAGGCAAATGGGCAGTAAAGAAACACTTCCAAAGGGAGTTGTTCAGTTTGCCCATATGCTTACAGGTAAAATCGGCCACATACATTTAATTGATTCAGACGGCACGCTTCACGGTGATGAAACAAGCACTCACGCGCCTCTGGGTACAGGCCTGCTTAATTTTGATGAAATAATGCCGGCAATACTTGATGCAGGCTATGATGATCAGTGGTGGGCTATTGACTTATGTTTCTGGCCAAAAGCACTGGAAGCTACTGCAGGCTGCAAGACATTTCTTGATGACCTGATTAAAAAATACGGGGAGTAAAAATTATATTTTTAATTTCAAGGAGGAAAAAGTGAAAGGTAAAATGAAGGCACAGGTTTTTTATGAAGCTGAAAAAATGAAGCTGGAAGAAATACCTGTTCCTGAAGTAGGCCCCATAGATGTTCTTGTAAAAGTAAAGAAAGTCGGTATTTGCGGTTCAGATATATCTTATTATTACGGGCTGTCTCCTGTAGGCACTGCAACAGGAAAAGGTCCGTTAGTGCTTGGACATGAGTTTACAGGGGAAGTTGTGGAAGTTGGCGATGTTCCTGCTATGCTTGGACTCTTTTCTCCCGGGGATCGTGTTGTGGTAAATCCGGTGCAGAACTGCAATGCATGTTTTTCGTGCGCTGAAGGAAAGACTCATATGTGCGAAAAACTTAATGTTCCCGGAGTTACTGTAAATGGAGGTTTTGCAGAATACTGTGTTTCAAGATACACAGGGCTGTTTAAGCTTCCTGATGCTGTAAGTTATGCTGCAGGTGCTTTTACTGAGCCTCTGGCATGTGTTGTAAATGCAATAAAAAAGCTTGAAATAAACCCGGGTGATTTTGTAACTGTTTTTGGTCCGGGTTCTATGGGGATGATGATGACGCAGATGTGCAAATCAACGGGAGCCGGAAAAGTTGCGCTGGTTGGCGCTTCCAATGACTGGAGGCTTGAACAGGGCAAGAAAGCGGGTGCGGATTACCTTTTTAACGCTTCACTTAAAAGTTCAAAGTATTATACGCCTGATTTAAAACAGTCAATTGCAGAACTGACCAGGGGCAAACTTTCAGACAGGGCGCTTGTTCCCACAAGTAATAATTCTGCATTCGAACAGGCAGTCGAAGTTACCGGAAATTGTGGGATTATAATACATTTTGGACTGCCTAATGAAGACGATGTTATGAAGATTCCTGCGCTGAGTTTTCATACAATGGATAAAGAAATACGCTCAGCATGGCTTGCTCCTCTTGTGTGGCCTGCTGCAATAAGAAGCCTTGAAGAAGGCCTTGTAAAAGTTGAGGAACTTGTTACTGGGAATTTTTCACTTGAGGAAACGGAAAAAGCTATTCAAACCTTAAAGAACAATCCAGGAAAACAGCTGAAAATACAGATAACTGTTTCATAGTAAAAAATATAATTTATAAATATACAAAGTGAGGCGCTAATGAAATTACCGGTCACGGACACAAGCTATCAGAAAAAAAGATTTAGCAGGGAAGACCTGATAAAACATATGAATTCTTTCAGTCTTAATTTGAAAATATCGGTGGGCTTATGGTATTTTGCACCTGGCGGGGGACGGTTTCATGAAGGTTATGCTCAACCTAAGACTATTCCTGAAAGAATAGAAATGGCTGCTGATATGGCAAAATATGGTGTTAAAGCTGTAGAGGCGCATTATCCCAATGAGGTTAATGAAGAAAACTATTATTTGTACCAGCAGCTTGAAAAAGAAGCAGGAATTGTTTTACAAAGCTGCTATCCTGCAATTTTTTATCCAAGGGAATATGAATTTGGCTCTCTGTCAAATCCGGTAAAAAAATATAGAGATAAAGCAGTAAAAACTCTTGTCGACTGCCTTAAGTTTGCTGAAGATAAAAAACTGCACCATGCAGGAATATGGCCGGGAATAGACGGGTATACCTATTCTCTCGGTACCGTTTATTATGAAATGTGGGACAGCTTTGAGGCTGCTGTGGCCCAGGCTATGGATGAAGTGCCGGGTGTTGCTGTTGCGATAGAGCCAAAACCCTATGAACCTGCTCCAAATAATATATATCGCACAACTGCTGACGGTCTTATTGCATGTAGTGATATAGAGGCAAGGCTTCAAAATAAAATAAACCGGGATACTTTATCAAAAGGCATACCGCTTATGGGAATGCAGCCGGAAATAGGGCACATAAGAATGGGTTTTGAAGACGCGCCATATGCAATAGCAAGATGCACGAGACAGGGGAGGCTTTTTAATACTCACTGGAACAGCCAGCCGCTTGGCAATTATGACCAGGATTTAAATATAGGTGTTGTTGAGTGGCAACAGGCAGAAGCTATGCTTTACCAGCTTAAAATGACAGGCTATAAAGAATATTTTGGCATAGATATAAATCCTGAAAGAATGCCTTGCGCTAAAGCAATTGAAATAAACAGCCGTGCATTAAAAATAATGAATGAAAGAATAGATTCTATGCCTCACGAACAGATAATAGAAGCATATTATGATCCTGAAAACCACAGGGGCGACATTGAGACAATTTTTCTTGATACGCTAAAAAATAAAATTTAATAATATTTAAGCAGGGAGTAGTAATGAGCAATAAACTAAAAGTTGGCGTTGTTGGCCTGGGATTCGGTGCTGATTTTTTGCCTATATACAAGAATCATCCGCATGCGGAGCTTTATGCCATATGCCAGCGTACGGAAAGCAAACTCAGAGATGCTGCTAAAAAATATGGTGTCGAAAAATTCTGCACAGATTACAGGGATCTTCTAAAAATGAAAGAAATTGATGCAATCCATGTTGTCACTCCAGTAGATACTCACACTGACTTAGTTCTTGACTGCCTTAAAGCTGAAAAGCATGTCGCATGTACCGTACCCATGGGTTTAAGCATTGATGAGTGCTGCAGAATTGTCAAATTAAGAAGAAAAGTAAACAGGGTTTACATGATGATGGAGACCTCGGCATATACAAGAGAATTTCTTTATGTTAAAGGCTTAAAGGATGAAGGCAAACTGGGAAAAATACAGTTTTTAAGGGGCTCCCACATGCAGGATATGGAGCAGTGGGGTCCTCCATGGCCCGGATGGCCTCCATTAAATTATGCTACTCATGCTGTAAGCCCGCTTGCAATACTTGCAGACGCGCCGGTGGAATGGGTTTTTGGCGCAGGGTCCGGACGAATAAGGGAAAATTATATAAAAAATTACAACAGTCCTTTTGCTGTTGAGTCTATGTTTTTAAAATTTAAAGATGTTGATATTTTTGGCGAGGTGACACGCTCCCTTTATGATACAGTAAGACAGTATATTGAAAGTTTTGATGTATACGGCCAGAAATTATCTTTTGAATGGAACAGGCTTGAAAATGAAGATCCTGTTCTTTACCTTGGGGGTGAAGATGCAGAACATATTAAAATACCCGATACAGGAAATATACTCCCGAAAGAAATTTCTGGATTTACAAAGTCTGAAGAGGTAATGGATGAAGATGAAAAACAGCACCTGTCATTTATACAGGGCTCAGGACATGGAGGTTCCCATCCGCATTTGGTTCATGAATTTATAATGGCCTGTGTCCAAAACAGGGACTCGGCAATAGATGCAGAGCGTGCGGCCAACTGGACATGCGCGGGTCTTTCCGGCCATATTTCAGCAATGAAAGGCGGAGAAAAAATTTATATTCCTGATTTCTGGAATCTGTAATATGAGTCTTCTTAGCAAAGATATTGGAACATCCGGATGCAAAGCAATAATTATTTCCAGAACAGGAGAGGTTCTATCTTCATAATACAGAGAGTATTCTCTGCTGCATCCGGTTCGGGATGGAGT
>JACVJB010000079.1 GCA_015711775.1 Actinomycetota bacterium
ACCTATAAAAAGGCAGGCAATAAGCAGGTAATAATTTGGTATTATTCCAAGAAGGCTTAAAAAAATTGATGTAATAAGTGGGCCAATTACCAGGAAGTATTTTATGCCGTGCCTGTCTGATAAAAAGCCGAATACGGGGGAGAATAAGCTGTTTATTAAATTCTTTTTAAATATCTTTTTATTTCATCATGATTTCCTGCAATAATAAAAGAAACTGTATCATCTTCCAGGGAAAATATAATACGATCTCTTATATTAAACCTGATTTCCCAGAAAGTTTCTTTTAAGTGTTTTAGTCCCAGACCCACTGGTTTTTTATCTGTTTCAAAAAAATCAATTAATTCTGATACTGCAGATAATGCTTTTTCTCTGCGTATCGATTCCATTTTCCTGAATGTCTTATCAAAAGAAGGCTTATATTCATATTTCATTTACAAGGTCCCTCAGGTGTCCTTTAGCATCTTTGGCGCTCTTGTATAATTTTCCTTTTTCTTTTGATAGTTTGCCGAGTTTATCCCATTCCAGAGCTGTAAATTTATCCACGATAGCTTTAGGAACAAGAATGATACAAGTTCCATCATGTTTAATTTCGAAAAAATCACCGGGTTTGGAACCAATCTCTTTTAAAACTTTTGAAGGTAGTGTTATGGTGTTTCTCTGGCTTAATTGTCTTACCATTTTATATCATCGCCAATCTTTATATAATAATAAAATATATTACAGATTTACAGAAATACCGTATTTCTGCAATAATTCTATAATGGCTTAGATTTAATGTCAATTGCCAGAGAATAAAATTTATATTTCTATTAGGAAAATAAAAGCTTTGATTTAGGGGCTAAACTACTTGCTGTATTTAGAAGTGGCAATTTTTGGTGCCCCATAGGTTAAAAAAGACATGAAACTAAACAAAAAATTGCTTTACATTCCCTCTTAAAAATATACAATAATAATAGCTAATATAGCCATTTTGCACTATTATCAATTTAATATCTAGATATTTTTGATGTAAATATTAACTTGAAGAGCGCAGAGATAAAAGGAGGTTTTTATATGATTGTAAATGCAACAGATCTTAAGAATAATCTTGGAAAATATTTAAGGGATTGCGCAAAAGAGCAAATAATTATTACAAGCAATGGAAGAAAAATTGCTATGCTTTGCTCTTATGATGAAAATGCATTCGGTTTTAATGCTTTTATTGATGATGGTGTTGTAAATGAACAGGAGGCAGAAGCTTTTAACCGCAAGCCAAAAAAGATGTCATATGAAGAATTTTTGGACTTTACTGAAAATACCCAAAAAAGATATGAGTATATAGACGGTGAAGTATATCTTCTTACTGCTCCAGGGACAAAGCACCAGAAAGCTCTGGGCGAGATATATTTTCTTTTCTATAGCTGGTCAAAAGGCAAAAAATGCATTCCGGTGCTTTCACCATATGATATTACTTTAAAGAAAGATCCAGATAACATAAATGTTGTTGAACCTGACCTGGTTGTAATCTGCGACCTTGAAGAAAATTTAAACCAGAAAGACCGCTACACTGGCGTGCCGGTGCTTGTTGTAGAAATATTATCTGAATCAACTTGCAGAAGGGATATAATAAAAAAGCTTGATTTATATATGTGCTCGGGTGTAAATGAATACTGGATTATAAATCCATTAAATAGAGAAATAACCGTATATTTTTTTCAAAATAATAACATTAAAAAAAGTGAGACATTTAAAAATAATGAAACCGCACAATCATATTATTTTACAGATCTTAAAATAAGGTTGAAAGATGTTTTAAAATAGTATTTTAAAATACTACCTGGTAAAGAATTTAATCAATCATGAATTTGTATTTGCGGTTTCAGTTTTTTTAATTGCAGATTAATAGATAAAAAATAAATCCTTAATGTGGCCTTAAGATGCTATAATATGAAAAATTGCCAAGTATTTTTTAATAATAGCATTTGATTACGACATACAAATGAAAATAGCAATTACATCAGATATTCATTTAAGTAGCCTTTCTCCAAAAACAGTGCAATCACCCCCGGATGGCATTGCAGACACAGGCATGCAGAACCCTGAAAGGTTCAATGCGCTGCGCAGTATACTTGATCAGATGCTTAACGGCCAAATATACCACCTTATAATTGCCGGGGATTTGTTTGACGAAAAGAGCCAGAATTACTCAGTCTTTGATTTGCTTGCTGGCAGTAAAAAATACAGCGAAATCAACTTCTATATAATCCCGGGAAACCATGACCCCTTGTTAAGCGGGAAATACTTTACAGCAGAAAATATCCGGGTATTTAATGAGCCTGACATAATAACTTTTAAAGACAGCCAGGTTCAATTCTTTTTTATCCCTTATACGCCCGGAAGGTCCATGGGGGAGGTTATGGCAGGCTATTTTGATAAGAACAGGGAAGAGTGCTTCGCCCCTAAAAGTCCATGGATTCTTATCGGCCATGGAGATTATCTGGGGGCAAATGCAGAGCCAAATATTTACGAAAAGGGAGTGTACATGCCGCTTAGCCGCCGCGACATAGAATACTACGGGCCAGCAAAGGTAATTCTGGGCCATATCCATAAAAAGATGCAGGCCGGAAAGGTTATCTACCCCGGCTCTGCCTGCGGCATGGATATAAATGAAACTGGCAAAAAAAGCTTTGTTGTATTTGATTTAAATGATTTGAGCGTAAGCGAGAAAACAATTTACACTGATCTGATATTTGTAAACGAGAGCATTGTAATGCTTCCTGTAGAAAATGAGCAGGCCTATATTGAAGAAAGAATAGAAGAGCTCATTAAAAGTCTTGAATTGAATAAGTCGGAAATTAGCAAAGTAAGGCTGCGGCTGAAATTCAGCGGGTACAGCCGGGATAAAAACAGGCTTGAGAAAATAATTAAAAATGCTCTTGCAGAGTTTACTTTTTATGATGAATCGGGCCCTGATTTAAGCGAAGTTTTTTTATTTAACGACCCTGAAAGAATTGCCATAGTGCAGAGAGTTAAAGATGAAATAGAGCTTATTACAAAGGAGAGTTCTCAAAATAGTATAAGCTCGAAAGAGAAAAAGCATATCCTCCAGCAGGCAATGCATCTCATTCTTAAGGAATAAAGCCTGAAAGATATTGCGGGGATTGTTCTCTTTTTTATACTATTTTTTGCCTATAAATAAGGTGACAGGAATTTTATAAATATGGCGGTTAAAATAGAAAAAATAACGGTAAAAAACCTGGGACCAATACAGGATTTTTCAGGGCAGTTTGGCTCTTTTAACCTTGTCTACAGCAAAAATGAATGCGGCAAAACTTTCCTTACAGAGTTTATCATACGCTGCCTTTTCAGGAACATAAAAAGATGGCAGTTTAGGGAAAAGGGAAGCGGCAAAGTTGTATTAAGCGGGCTTGACGGCAGCAGGCCTGTGGAATTTGTGCCTGATACCGGAAAAAAGCTTGAAGATTTCTGGGAAAGCAGCCAGCCAGGTATGCCTCCTTCGCTTGTAAAGATTCTTGTATCAAAGGGTGGAGAGCCTTCAATTGAAAATACCGGGGAGGGAATAGGCAAAAGCCTTATAAAGGAAATATTTTCAGGAATTAGCCTTCTTGACAGAATAGACGATGACAAAAATATTTCAAGAACCATAAAAGGCGCAGAATATGATGAGGGGGTTATAAGTATCAGCAATACCGGCGAGGGCCGAGCCTACAGGCAGGCAAAAGATGACATTGAAAGGCTTGACAGGCTTTTTGCAGATCTTGAGGCCAAATATCCCGGAGGAATGCTGGACCTGCTGAGAAATGAAGCGAAAATCATTAAAAGCCAAAAAGAAAAACTTTACAGAGCCAAATGCCATGAAGCATACGTCATATCAGAAAAAATAAAAAAACTCGAAAGCCAGATAAAAGAAAAGGACGATGAAAAATTAAATAGCCTCTACAGCGATATCACTCTATATGAGAATAAAACAAGGGATTTTGAGGGCATGGCCCGGCAACTTGGCGAGCTGAAAGAAAAATGCGCAAATTACCAGTGGCTAAAAAAAGTTGCCCCGCTGTATGAAAAATTTTCATCCGGCCTTATAAAAAAACCCGGGCCTGCACTTATTATAATTGCCGGCATATGTACAGTTTCAGCAGTGGTGTTTGCCATATTTAATTTAATGCCCGGGATACTTGCATCTCTTGCAGCTGCAGTAATTCTTGCTTCATTTTATATATACAAGCTGTCAAAATTATCCGGGACTGCAGCCGCCAATGATGAATTTAATAAACTGGTATCTTCATTTAAGGAAAAAACAGGCAGGCAGCTGACAGATCGTGCAGTGTTAAATGAGGAAATAGAAATTCAGCAGTCATATTACGAGAAAGCCCGGCTGCTTGAAGGACAGATTGAGCAGTTAAAAAGAGATTTGAACACTCTTGAAATAAATATCAGCCACAAATTTTATGAGTTTACAAATATTTACCCGGACAAGAGCAAATGGATGGATGCCTACAGCAGTATTAAAAGTGATATAAGAAATTATAGGTTTGAAATGGAATCACTCAACAGCGCGCTGCTGGAGCTTGCTGTAAGGCAGGCAGAATATATTGACAAAGACCCTGGCATAAAATTCAATAATGAAGAATATGAAAAAGCGGCAAAAAATCTTGAAGAAATAAGCGGTAAAATATTTAATCTTGAAACTGAAGCAGCGGCACTTAAGCACAGCTTATGCAACGAAACAGGTGATGATATAACAATTGAATGGGAAAGTCTTATTGAAAATCTCAGAAGCAAAAGAGAGCAAAAACAGTTTGAGTTTGATATGCTTAAAGCGCAGATAATTGCCGGAATTATTGTGCATGGTCAAATATCGCTTCTTCGTAATGAGGAAGACAATAAAATAGCGCAAGGTCTTAAATCAGAAGCAGTTATTGGCCCGCTTGCGCAGATAACAAAAAAATACAAACATCTTTCACTTGATAAAGATAATCTGATAGTTTCAGATGATTACAAAGACTACTATATAAGAGATTTAAGCACCGGCGCCAGGGAACAGATAATGCTTGCGCTTCGCATAGGATTTTCTTCTAAAATATTAAAGCAGGAAAGGCTTTTTTTGATACTTGATGATTCGTTTCAGCATTCTGACTGGCTGAGACGACAGGTGCTTGTGGACATGCTTGCCAAAATAGCGTTTGACGGCTGGCAGGTAATATACTTCAGTATGGATGACCATATAAAAACCCTGTTTGATAAAGCAGGCGCATCCTTTAAAAAAGGTGATTACGTCTGTATTGAACTTGGCAGCTAATGATTAATAACTATTTTCCCCCCGAATATAAACAGGATTTTTATGCTTTTATCACCTGTTATTATCTGATGGTCAGTTTTTTCAGGTATGTAGGCAAAATCATTTTTTTGCATTTCATAAATATTTTCCCCTATTTTTACCCTTCCTTTTCCTGAAAGGACAAAAAGAGCTTCTTCCACCTCATGGCAATGATTAAGGGAGGTTATGTTTTTTGCAAACTCAACTATCCCCAAATTTAAGTTTTTAGTGTTTTTAAACCCCTGCGGGCCGAAAGCAAATTTGACCCACCTGTCATCAAAATGAGTTTTCTGCACCTGGTTCAGTTTAAAAGTGTTGCCGGGATTTTTCATGAAAATACCTTTCCTCCTGAATTAAGATATTAATATAAATAATAATAATTACGAATAAATATTGACAACAGAATAACTTAAGAGTAATGTTT
>JACVJB010000080.1 GCA_015711775.1 Actinomycetota bacterium
GCACACGCCTATCTTGTTGCTACGACGCTACCATATCTTAAAAGCCGCGGACTTAAAAATGCAATCACAAATGCGGGCCGGCACACTGCAACCATGCGTAAAAAACCTGACGGAGGAAAATGGATTGTAAGCCTTGAAAATCCTGATAATACAAGGGAAAAGCTTGTCACCTTTACTATTGAAGATATGGCAGTTGCCACAAGCGGCAATTATTACAGGTACTTTGACCCTGAAAAGGAAGTTTCCCATATTATTGATCCGAGAACCGGATATTCTTCAAATCTCTGCATAAGTTCAACAATTATTGCCGGCAATGCAACTGTTGCTGACATACTGGCAACTGCAGTTTTTGTGCTGGGGCCGGTTGAAGGCTTAAAACTTGTTGAAAAGCTTGAAAATGTCGAGGCTCTTATTATAGATAATGAAAGAAATATTATAAAATCATCAAACATTGGCATGTATATAAAATAGTCACAAAAATTTTTAAAATTTTGAATGAAATTATTGTTCTTTTTTGGTAACCTATATTAAATATGAACATAATATCAAGAAAACCACGTTTTGTTTCAGGACTGAGACTGAAAGAGAATAAAAAATCTGAGCACAGCCCTATTTCAGTAATACCCCCGCCTCCAAGAGTAATAATACCAATGCAGATGCATGCCGGAGCAGAATGCAGCCTTTTAGTACAAAGAGGAGACAAAGTAAAAACTGGCCAGTTAATAGCACAGTCCGATGCCTTTGTTTCTGCAAAAATTCACTCAACCATAACAGGTACTGTAAAAAGTATTTTAAAAACTGTAAGTCCTGCCACTAGCACAATAATAAGCGCTGTTGAAATTACTTCAAAAATCGCGGAACAGCAGCAGGACGGCCGACTGGATTCTGATACCGCAAATGCAGGTCTTGAAGAAGAAAAAGTTTTTGATGACAGCGGCCATATAAAAAGTGCAGAAGAATTCAGGATATTTTTAAAAAAAGTTGAAAGCGAGCAAGGCGCAGGGCTCATACAGAAGATAAAAGATGCAGGAATAGTGGGCCTGGGCGGAGCTGCTTTTCCGACTCATGTGAAATTATCGGTGCCTGAAGGCAAAAAAATTGATACAGTTATTTTAAACGGCTGTGAATGCGAACCATATATTACCGCGGACCACAGAATGATGCTTGAATACAGTATGGAAATACTGGCAGGCGCATATGTTATATTTAAAATACTTGGTCCACAAAAAGTTATAATTGCAATAGAAAATAACAAGGAAGACGCAATCAAACTTATTGCGGATAAAATATTTGAGCTTGGGCTTGAGAATATTTTCAGCATATCTGCCCTTCCTTCAAGATATCCAATGGGCGCTGAAAAAACACTTATTAAAAATATTCTAAAAAGAAAGGTTCCGGTCGGTGGGCTGCCTCTGAATGTAGGAGTGGTTGTCCAGAATGTATCAACAGCAAAAGCAATATTTGACGCAGTTGCCTACGATAAACCTCTTATTGAAAGAGCAATAACAATAACCGGGGATATAATAAAACCAGTTAACCTGATGGTACGAATTGGAACTCTTGTAGGGGATCTAAAAAATTATTTCGGTGTTCTTAAGGAAAAACCTTATGATTTTATATTCGGTGGCCCTATGACTGGATTTTCTGTGGCTAATATGAATTTTCCAATTGTCAAAGGCACCGGTTGTGTCCTTGTAAAAGAGGGAATGGATCTTACAGAGAAAAACTGCATAAGATGTAGCAGGTGCGTAAGCGTCTGTCCGATGAATCTTATGCCTCTTATGTATGGAACCTATGCCAAAAACAATATGTGGGAACAGTGCAGACAGTATTATATAGAATCCTGTATTGAATGCGGCAGCTGCGCTTATGTCTGCCCGTCTGCAATACCTCTTGTGGGGTATATAAAAACCGGAAAGGCAGTACTTGCAAGAAAGAAATAGCAATTAAAATTTATTCGGGAAAGTTTATATATGGATTCAAAGATAGATGAAGCAAAACTGATTGACAGCGGTGAAGTATACATTGCGCATCCTCCGCACATATGGAGCGGATTTTCCACTGCAAAAGTGATGTATATTGTTCTTGCAGTTCTTGCCCTGCCTTTTGCTGCAGCAGTTTATTTTTTTGGGCTGCGGGCTCTTTACCTTATTATAATATCGATGGCAACGGCACTGATTACAGAGTTTGCAATTAAAAAATTGAGAAAAAAACCATTTTACATGGATGGTAGCGCCCTTATTACAGGGCTTCTTTTTGCTCTTGTGCTTCCGCCAAGAATTCCCTTCTGGATGGCGATTATCGGAGCAGCTTTTTCAATAGCAATTGCAAAAGAGGCTTTCGGAGGGCTTGGATTTAATATATTTAACCCTGCGCTTGCAGGAAGGGCTTTTCTGGCAATATGTTTTCCGACAGCTATGACAAGCTGGTACTTTCCTGCAAAATGGTTTGTTCCCGGTTATGCGGCTGCAGATGCTCTGACTTCAGCAAGCCCTTTAAGTGAAAGTTATATTTATGAAGGGACAAGAGCAGCACTGTACAAAGATTTGTTTTTTGGAAATATTGCGGGGTCCATAGGGGAGACATCAGCGCTGGCCATACTTATAGGGGGTATTATACTTATTGCCCTAAAGCTGATTGACTGGAAAATTCCTGTAATTTTTATAGGTACCGTAGCGCTGGGTTCGCTTATTTTTGGAAATGATGTGCTTTTCCAGGTGCTTTCAGGCGGGCTTATGATAGGCGCTTTTTTTATGGCGACAGATTATGTCACATCTCCTGTAACCGGCGCGGGAAGGATTATATTTGCGTTTGGTGCGGGTATAATTACACTTCTAATAAGAAACTTCGGCTCTTTGCCTGAAGGCGTGGCATTTTCAATTTTAATCATGAATGCATTTACTCCTTTAATTGATAAATATGTGAGGCCAAAACCTTTTGGCTTTGTCAGAACAATAGTAAAAAAAGATGGAAAAAGAAAATAATACAGACAGGAAATCGGCAGGAAGCAAAATACTGGCAAGTAAGATATACCCACTGGTATTTCTCGTGGTTATCGTACTTATATCAGTAAGCCTGGTAATGGTAATAGGTAATATGACACAGGCAAAGATAGCCGGCCAAAGAGATGCTGAGATATTAAAACAGTTAAATATTATATTTCCCGAAATGACTGATTTTAAATATCTGGATCAGTATTATGAAATTTATGCGGGCAATGATGTTGCAGGATTTGCGTTTACAGTAACAGGCAAGGGTTATGGGGGAGACATAAATATGCTTGCAGGTATTGACACCAATTATAATGTTAAAGCGCTGACAATACTTTCAAATACTGAAACGCCCGGGCTTGGAACAAGAATAGAAGAAAGCGCCTTTACTGACCAGTTTAAAGGGCTTGGCCTGCAGGATATCAGCTTAAGTAAGGATGGCGGTAAAATAGATGCCATAACTGGCGCCACTATAAGCTCAAAAGCAGTTACTGATGCGCTCAGAGGCCAGCTGGAAGAAATAATTGAAATTATTAAAAACGGCAATTAAAGAATATTAAGTTTTAAATAAAAACAGGCATTTTTAAAAATGAATCAATTAAAAGAAACAACAACAGGAAAAAAATTCTGGGTTGAATTTGCAAAGGGCATAATTATAACAAACCCTGTCTTTGTACTTGTTCTTGGCCTCTGCCCCACCCTTGCTGTGACAAGCTCAATTGATAATGCCCTCGGCATGGGCGCAGGAGTTATATTTGTTCTTTTAGGGTCAAATATAATTATATCGCTTATCAGAAAAATTACCCCTGCCATGGTCAGGATTCCGGTATTTATTGTTGTAATTGCGACATTTGTAACTATTTTAAGCCTTGTTTTTGAGGCTTATATCCCACCATTGTATGAGTCGCTTGGCATATATCTTGCCCTTATTGTTGTTAACTGCATCATACTTGGAAGGGCTGAAGCATTTGCCCAGAAAAGCTCAGTACTGTACTCAATTGCTGATGCGCTTGGTATAGGCATAGGCTTTACAATATCACTTTTAATTGTATCGTTTTTCAGGGAAATACTTGGCACAGGAAGCCTTTCAGTTTTTGGATTTACTCTTTTTTCAATACCTGTTTTATCAGAAACCCCAATGGCATTTTTTATAATGCCGCCCGGGGCTTTTCTTGTGCTTGGTCTTCTTCTTGCACTTTTCAGGTGGTTGGGGGTTTTAAAAAATGAATAACAGTACAAGTCTTATAACAATTTTTATAGGGATGGTATTAATCAATAATATGGTTCTTGCCAAGTTCCTGGGGCTATGTCCATTTTTTGGAGTGTCAAAAAAGTTAAGCAATGCAATAAGCATGGGAATTGCAGTAACTCTTGTAATGCTTCTTGCATCCCTTGCAACATCTGTAATTTATAATTATATTCTTGTTCCTTTTAATGTGGAGTTTATGAATATAATTATCTACATAGTGGTCATTGCCTCACTTGTGCAGATTGTTGAGATTACTATTAGAAGGACAAATATATTATTATATAACGCTTTAGGTATTTACCTCCCGCTTATTACAACAAACTGTGCAGTTCTTGGCATAACCATTATAAATGCGTCTGCCGGTTACAGTATATTGCAGAGCATTGTCAGCGCAACTGGCGCAGGGGTTGGTTTTACCCTGGTTCTTATAATAATGTCAGGAATAAGGGAAAGGCTTGAAGTTGCTGAAATACCGAAATCCATGAGGGGCCTGCCTGTTGCTTTTATTACTGCGGCATTTCTGGCTCTTGCGTTTATGGGATTTGGCGGATTATTGTAATAGCGGATAATATTTAAAATTATGCTGATTTTTAAAATTAATTTTAAGAAGTTAGTTTATAAAGGGAGTATTTAAATAATATGCTTTGGACAATTTTAATTTTAACTGCAATAGGGCTTGTATGCGCAGTTCTTATAACACTCACTTTCAGGTTTTTGCCAAAAGAGCCTGAAAGCCTTAAAAAGGCTGAAGCAATAAATGCAAATCTGCCCGGCATGAATTGCGGCGCCTGCGGATATCCGGGCTGTTTTGCCTATGCGCAGGCGCTTTCCACTGATAAAAAAGTGTTTTTCAGCAATACATGCGCAACAGTGCTGCAGGATGAAAGAATGCTTTCCGGTCTTGAAAATTCACTGGATATGAAGGTTGATAAATCAGCGCTTAACAAGAAAGCAGTTGTTGCATGCTCCGGTAACTGCGGAAATGTAGGATCATATACTGGCGTGGAATCCTGTAAAACTGCAAGCAAGCTTTTAAGCGGTTTTAAGAGATGTCCGTACAGTTGTCTGGGTCTTGGGGATTGCATTAAAGTTTGTCCGTCAAATGCAATTCGCATAAATATCAGGACAAAGGTGGCAGTTGTAGATCCTGACAGATGCACAGGCTGCGGACTTTGTGTTGCTGAATGCCCGCGTAATATTATCAGCCTTGTACCTGCAGACACAAAGGTAGTATTTCTCTGCAGTTATAAGGATGTAAGAGATATACCGGGCAGGGAAAAATGTGAATCAGGCTGTATTGGCTGCCGGAAGTGTTATAAGACCTGTCCAAATGAGGCAATTATATGGAACAGGGAAACTGCAATGCCGGAATTTGACCAGAGCAAATGTACCGGCTGTGGTGAATGCATTGCTGCGTGCCCGCACGGCAAAATTGTGATGCTCTCTGATGTCGCAAGAAAAATTAAAGAATAAGTACCAGGT
>MU158505.1:0-5019 GCA_015711775.1 Actinomycetota bacterium
TGGCTTTGATCAGGTTTTCAAAAACATAGCTTCAGCGATAGACAGGGGATGGAATGTCCTAATATTTCCTGAAGGTTCTGTAACAAGGGATGGCAAAATACAGAAATTTGAACCTGGGATTGGCATAATCTGCAAAGACATGAAAGCGCCTGTTATACCTGTAAGGATTGACGGTCTTTTCAATATTTTAAGAAACGGATTATTGCCTTTGGGCCATATGCCAAGAGTCCCGTCAATAAAAGTAAAAATCGGAAAGCAGGCTTATTATAAAGAGGGCGATTACAGGGAAATTGCCGCCAAGCTCTATAAAATTATGACTGAAGAGATATGATATTTATATCCGGGCCATAGTTAAAAAGATTTTTAATTTTTCTTTAACATATTAATCCAACTGCGCCATACCTTCTATATTTCATGTATAAAATAAAAAAAACAAAAGATTTAATATTCATAATCAAGTACCGCTATTTTCTCAAATTGAAGAAATTGCCTGACTGTGCTAATATAACCATGGTACTCTGTTTTTCTCGTAGCCAGGGTTAATTTTTTTGCCAACAAAATTACATTATATGCTCAAACTTAGTTTGCAGCGTACATGCCTGTAAATTCAGGACTTATAAAGCAGACAGGAGAGCTGATCTTAGATAATGGGGTCGGGCATATAAAAACCTCTATGGCTACGGCTTAACGGAGTATCGCTTTTTATTATATAACCTTTATTTATGCTGCCTGGCGTAATTTTTTTAAAAAAATAACACAATGATTTATCAAAAGAGTATATGTTGTTGCAGATTTTTATTAAATATTGCTAAAACTGATTAGGAAATTTAGCTGTAATAATGTAAAATTTATAAATTATGGATATAAGGAAAATATTTACAGATTATTTTAAAAACAGGGGCCATCTTGTAATGCCATCTGCGAGCCTTGTGCCTGTAAATGATCTTAGCGTGCTTCTTACTACTGCGGGTATGCAGCAGTTTAAACCATATTATCTTGGCACGCAGAAGCCTCCAGGCCCCAGGATAACGACTGTGCAGAAATGTTTCAGGACAAGCGACATTGAAAGGGTCGGCACAACGGATCAGCACCTTACATTTTTTGAAATGCTGGGAAATTTTGCGTTTGCTGACTATTTTAAAAAAGAAGCAGTGGATTTTGCGCTTGAGTTTCTCCTTGATGTGCTAAATATTTCCCTTGATAAGCTTGCTGTGGGTGTTTTTGCAGGCGATGACTCAATCCCGGAAGATGAAGAAGCCATTATGTTGTGGATGGGGCATGGCATTAAAGCAGACAGGATATACAGATATGGGAAAAGCGATAATTTCTGGGGGCCGGCAGGAGATACCGGTCCATGCGGGCCATGCACCGAAATCTATTATGATTTTGGCAGAAGTTGCGGATGCGGTAGAGACAACTGTTCTCCGGAGTGTGGCTGTGGAAGGTATCTTGAAATATGGAACCTTGTTTTTACCCAGTATAATTTTAACGGAAAGAAATATGAGGAGCTTCCCAACAAGAATATTGACACGGGAATGGGGCTTGAAAGAATTGCAGCAGTACTTCTTAACAATCCCTCTGTATTTAAAACAGGGCTTTTTATGCCTGTAGTTGAGAAAGTGGAGAAGCTCTCAGGCGCAAGGCTTCTTGAAAAAAATAATGAAGGATATGATGAAAAAATCAACAGGAGCATAAAGATAATTGCTGACCATAGCCGCGCAATTGTATTTCTGGCTGCAGACGGTGTAACTCCCGCAAATGAGTCCAAGGGGTATATACTGAGAAGAATACTGAGGAGGGCAGTGCGGTTTGGCAGGCTTCTAAATATGAAGGACTGTTTCCTGAATGAACTTGCAGAAATAGTAATTGATAATTACGGCAGTTTTTATCCTGAACTTGAAAATAATAAAGATAATATATATAGAATAATAGGCCAGGAAGAGAAAAAATTTATGCAGACATTAAAGGAAGGGTCAAAGGTTCTATCTTTGCAGATAGAGCAATTAAAATCATACGGCAACAGGTATCTTGAACCTTCAACTGCCTTTAAGCTTTATGAAACATTCGGGTTTCCGGTTGAGCTTACAACAGAAATTCTTAATGAAAACGGATTTGAGCTTGATATAAAGAAGTTTAATGATTTTATGGAAATGCATTCAGAAAAATCACGTAAAAAGATTTCATTTGATAAAAAAATAGACACAAATCTTGAACTTTATAAAAGGTTGTCAAAAGAAACTGAAGTTGAATTTTCCGGATACCAGGAATTAAGGGGAACTGGTGTTATCATGCATTTAATTAAATATACAAGTAGTCATGTAGCCGAACCTGCTGAAATGCTCTGCAGCGGTGACAGGGGTGAAATTATTCTTGACGTAACTCCTTTTTATGCTGAAAAAGGCGGTGCAATAGGCGACAGGGGAAAAATTTTAGGAGCTGAATGCCTTTTTATCGTTGAAGACTCCCGGATGCCCGTAGAGGGCCTTGTGGTGCACAAGGGAAGGGTAGTTGAGGGTATCTTTGAGATATCTGATAATGTTACTGCTGAAGTGGATGCGCAGTTTCGCAAAAACATAAGCAAAAACCACACTTCAACACATATACTTCACTGGGCATTAAGGACTGTTTTTGGAAAAGAGGTTACCCAGGCTGGCTCTTTTGTCTCTGATGAAAGGTTGCGTTTTGATTACAGCATGGCAGTTGCACCGGGACAGGATGATCTTGACAGGATAGAGCGGCTCATTAATGAAAAAATACAGAAAAATGATATTGTAAGGTGTTTTGAGACAACAAAAGAGTATGCGCAGGAAATCGGCGCAATATCTCTTTTCAATGAGAAATACGGCGGGTTTGTAAGGGTTGTAGAGATAGATGAATACAGCAGAGAGTTGTGCGGCGGCATACATGTGGAAAGGACAGGGGAGATTGGCCTGTTTAAAATTATCTCTGATTCAAATATCGGGGCAGGCGCAAGAAGAATCGAGGCCATAACGGGTTCTGCAGCATTTGATTACTTAAATTCCGCTTACAAAATGTTAAAAGAAATTTCTGCAGGTTTTGATGCTGATATATATGAGACAAAGAACAGGGTGGAAACTTTAAGACAGTCTGCAGAAAAGCTTGCAGGTGATCTTGGCGAATTACAGGCAAGGTCAGTTAAAAATGAAATAACTGCAGATTCTTCAAATACTGTAAGAAAAAACAGCACTGAAATTATTGTTTACGATTTTTCAAAGAACCCGGCAGTTTCAGGCATAGATACAAAAAATATGGGTATTATTGGGGACGAGCTCATAAATGAGGCCGGAGATAAAGAAATTTTTATAATATTTGCAAATGTTATAAATGCAAAACCTGTTATACTGATGTTTGCATCAAAAAATCTTGTCGAAAAGGGAGTAAACTGCTCTGCAATTGCAAGGGATGCAGGTAAAGTTTTAAAAGGTGGAGGAGGAGGCAAACCTGAATTTGCCCAGGTTGGCGGCTCCGATAGTGAAAACCTTAGCCATGCTATAGAGCATATAAAAGATACTGTCTTTAATCTGACAGGTTAAGGGTTTTTAATTGTGAGGCAAGTATTATTATGAGGATTTTAGGGCTTGACATAGGACAAAAAAGGATAGGAGTTGCTATTACGGATGAACAATGCACCATAGCATATCCACTGAAAGTTCTTGAGAATAAGCCGCTTGTAAAAGAAGCGCTGCAGGGTTTAGTAGAAAAATACTGCATAGATAAAATTGTTGTAGGCATGCCTTATAATCTTAAAGGGCAGGAGGGGCGTCAGGCTGAAAGTATAAGAGAATTTGTTGATTTAAATTTAAATGGTATAAATGCGAGTGTTGTATATATAGATGAAAGGTTTAGCTCAAGGATTTCTGAAAGTATTTTAAGAGAAGGTGGAAAAAAAGATAAAAAAGGCTCAGGAACGCAGCATAAAAGAGCGGGCGGGCAAGTTGACAAAATATCTGCATCCTTAATATTAAGCGGCTATATGGAAAGACAAAAACAGAAAAGCCCGCAGTGAAAAAACTTCATTAGCAAATCTAAGAAAAATTGCGGCCATGTTAAAAAGAATAATAAAAGTAAAAACATTTCACATATTTATATATACTGTATCTGTTGTAGTAATCTTTACAGCGGCGCTTACATCGTGTTTTATGCAGCCTGTCGCTAAAGAAAAAGAACATATCCCAGAAGGCATTGAAGTTGAGGTTGAAATATCCGAAGGTATGAACCTGACGCAAATAGCAGCCCTTCTTGCAGAAAAAGGAGTAGTGGATGATGCCTTTGTGTTCAGGCTGTTTGTGCAGCAGCGGGGGAAAGAAAAGAACCTGCTCCCCGGAAAATACAGTCTCCTTACCGGATCAGAATATGAGGTTGTGTTAAATACCATAATGGCCGGTGAAAAAGTTGTAATTTACAAGCTTGCAATACCGGAAGGCTATACTGTTGTACAGACAAAGGAAAAAATACTTTCAGATATTGCATTTATTGATGCCGTGAAACTTCAAGAGGCAATGAATATCCAAAACTACAGACAGGGTTACAGTTTCCTGGATGAAAGCGCCAGCCTTGAAGGATTTTTGTTTCCTAAGACTTACGATATAACGGTAGATTATACTCCACAAAACATAATTGAAATGCTTCTTACGCAGTACCAGATAGAGACCCGGCCGCTTGACTGGGGTTATGCTGATGATAAAGGCTATACAAAATATGATATCTTAAAGATAGCATCGCTTATTGAAAGAGAAGCATATATTCCGGAAGAAAGGCGGCTTATTTCTGCAGTAATACACAATCGGCTTGACATTGGCATGGCCCTGCAGATAGATGCAACCGTAAGATATGCCCTTAATAAATGGGACGGAATTGTCACATATGATGATCTTGAAGTTGATTCGCCTTACAATACTTATAAATATGCAGGACTGCCCCCTACGCCAATATGCAGCCCTGGGCTTGCGTCAATAATAGCCGCTCTTGCCCCTGCTGATGTCAATTATCTCTATTATG
>MU158505.1:5029-5721 GCA_015711775.1 Actinomycetota bacterium
AGTCATGAACATAAATTCTCTGAAACGTTTGAAGAGCATGTTAATGCAACAAACCAGAAGTAGTTCCCGTAAAAAAGAGTTTGTCATATGGATTTATTAAAATCTATTTTAAGCGAATCCAGGTTTCTGGAAAATACGAGAAAAAATGCCCATATGCGCAGGATACCCGTGCTGGATTACTTCGCAGGAAGGTTTCTGGAAGCTTTGTGTTTTCTAAAAAAGCCGCAAAAATTGCTTGAAATTGGCTGTGGTATTGGATATTCCACATATTTTATGCTGAAGCATTTTACTGCAATGGCAGTAAAAGAGAGGGCTATGGAGGGAAATGGCTTATACACTTATACTGGAATTGATTTGAATAAAAAGCGCCTGGAGGAGGCCCAGGAGTTTATAATGGGCGCATTTGCACACCTTTATGCCTCCGGGCATATTAAAATATGTTTTATAAACGCAAATGCAATAAAAGTTGTGCCCAAGATTGATGAAAAGTATGATTTTGTGTTTATAGATGCTGCAAAGCTTGAATACCCTCAGTACCTGGATGCTGTTGAGCCAAAACTGCAGAAGGGCGCTCTTGTAATTGCAGACAATATTTTCTACTCAGGAAAATTATTTAAGGCTGAAATTAGCGCTCATGACAGAAACAGCGTAAATGGCTTGAAAGAGTTTATCGAAAAAATAAAGTCAAAGGA
>JACVJB010000083.1 GCA_015711775.1 Actinomycetota bacterium
AGCTATGGAAGAGGGACTGAGGTTTGCTATACGTGAAGGCGGAAGGACAATAGGCGCAGGAAGTATTATAAAGATACTGGAATAAGCCGGGAATATATTCTTTATATGCAAGAGGCCAGTAATAAACAGTTAGGAGGACTTAAAGTTGGCAGCCAAAATAGGTCAGAAAATAAGAATAAAACTGAAATCTTATGACCATGAAATAATTGATAAATCAGCAAAAAAAATTGTTGAAACTGTTGAAAATTCAGGTGCAAAAGTATCAGGTCCCATACCATTGCCGAACAGGAAGAATGTTTATTGTGTTATAAGGTCGCCTCATGTTGATAAGGATTCGCGGGAGCACTTTGAAATAAGAGTGCATAAAAGGCTCATAGATATAATGGAGCCCAATCCCAAGACTGTGGATCTTCTCATGAGACTCAGTTTGCCTGCAGGCGTGGATATAGAAATTAAGTCATAAAACGGCTTAGTTATTTGCATGTTTGAAAATTGACATAAAATGATATTTAAGGGTTAGATCTGAAAAAGTTACAATTGCGCAGCTTTAATATATGCGCAGTTTCTAAATATTTAACTTTTACATTTTTATTGAAAGATTGCGTTAAAAAATATATAATATCGTTTTTGTCTTTATCCAATGATAGTTTGAGAGTGATGTAAAATGGTAAATGCAATTTATGGAAAAAAAATAGGTTCCACACAGATATTCAGTGACAGTGGCGCCGCAATATATGTTACTGCTATTGAAGCCGGACCATGTACTGTTGTGCAGGTGAAGGACACTGTAACAGATGGTTATAATGCTCTGAAGGTGGGTCTTGGAAATGTTAAAAACAAACACATAAACAAGCCTTTAAGTGGAGTTTTTGCAAAAAATAATCTTGAGCCCAAAAAGCACCTGAAAGAAATCAGGATTGATGAGAGCGATGCTGATTATAAAGCGGGCGATGTTATTGATGTGCAGATCTTCAATATTGGAGATAAAGTAAAAATTACAGGCATATCAAGAGGAAGAGGTTTTGCCGGAGTAATAAAAAGGCATAATTTTCACAGGGGTCCAGTGACGCATGGTTCCCACAGCATAAGAAAAACAGGGTCAATAGGAATGTGCGCAACTCCTTCAAAAGTCCACAAGGGAAAGAAAATGCCCGGAAGAATGGGCGGCAGGCAGGTCACTGTTCCATACACAGAGATTATTGATATAATTTCAGACCAGAACCTTATACTTGTAAAAGGGAGTGTTCCGGGCGCAAAAGGCAATCTTGTGATGCTTAAAAAAGCATAAACATTAAAACACTCTATTGTACGGGTGGGATAAAAACTTGGAGAAAAAAATGGCAAATTTGAATATTCTTGATATTGAAGGAAAAGAAGTAGAAAAAATCAGTATTGCTGATGAAATGGTCAGTCAGAAGATCAATGAAGAAATACTTCATCAGGAAGTAAGGAGATATCTTGCTGCGGCAAGGGCAGGCACCCATAAAACCAAGCAGAGAGGTGAAGTGTCCGGAGGAGGCAAAAAACCATGGAGGCAGAAAGGAACCGGAAATGCAAGAGCAGGCACAACAAGGTCGCCCATATGGCGCCATGGCGGAATAACCTTTGGACCGATACCAAGAGATTATTCTTTTAAGCTGAACAGGAAAGTAATAAGGAAAGCAAGGCTTATTGCCTTATCTGAAAAATTCAGCAGTAGTAAAATAATAGTTATTGAGAAACTGGATTTTGATGCTCCTGCAACTTCAAAAGCGGCATCACTGCTTAAGCATTTAAAAATTGAAGGGAAAAAAGTGCTGCTTGTACTGGAAAATACCGGCGATAATGCTTCAAAATCTTTCAGAAACATTCCCGGCATAAAAATAACAAGCCCCAGGGGGCTTGTTACATACGATATTCTTATTGCGGATTATTTGATGTTTACAAAAAAATCATTGGCGGATTTTACCGGAGGGTTGGGTAATGAAGGATCCTAGAGATATTATTTTATCACCTATTGTTTCTGAAAAAAGCTATGCTGCAGTTCAAAACAAACAGTATTCCTTTTATATAGATACAAGAGTTGATAAAAGTGAAGTTAAAAAAGCTATTGAAAAAGTATTTAATGTAAAAGTTTTAAAAGTAAATACTATAAACGTCAAGCCAAAGCCAAAAAAGCTTGGCAAATCATCAGGTTACAGCGCTAAAATGAAAAAGGCCATTGTAACTGTGGGTAAAAAAGACAAAATTGATTTCTTTGAATCAACCGTATAGTGGTTAAAATACAATTGCGGAGGTAAAAAATTGGCTTTAAAAAAATATAAACCTGTATCTCCCGGGAGGAGATTTGCGTCAGCTTCAGATTTTACTGTATTGACAAAAAAGGAGCCTGAAAAAACCCTTACAGTTTCTATAAGCAAGACAGGCGGAAGAAACAATAACGGGCGGATAACTCGAAGGCATAGCGGAGGCGGACATAAGAGGCTTTACAGGTTAATAGATTTTAAGAGAAACAAGGATAATATACCTGCTAAGGTGGTGTCCATTGAGTATGATCCTAACAGGAGCTCAAGGATAGCGCTTCTGCAGTATGCTGATGGTGAAAAGAGATATATTATTGCGCCTGCAGAACTAAAAATCGGAAGTACCATACTATCAGGTGAAAATGTTGACATAGTTGCAGGAAACTGTCTTCCCATAAAAAGCATTCCTGTGGGCACCATAGTCCATAATATAGAACTGCGGCCGGGCAAGGGCGCCGAAATGGCAAGATCCGCAGGATCTGCCGCGCAGGTACTTGCAAAAGAGGAAAAATATGCCCAGATAAAACTTCCAAGCAGTGAAGTGAGAATGGTGAATGTAAACTGTAGGGCATGCATTGGGCAGGTTGGCAATCAGGATCATGGAATCATAAACATAGGCAAGGCCGGGCGCAACAGATGGCTTGGCATAAGGCCGAGCGTCAGGGGAACTGCGATGAACCCGCATGACCATCCTCATGGCGGAGGCGAGGGTAAGAATAAAACATCAGGAAGAAATCCTGTTACCCCATGGGGCAAGCCTACCCTTGGGTATAAGACAAGGATTAAAAATAAAGCAAGCAGTAAATTTATCATAAGAAGGAAAAAGAAATAGGATTTAAAATTTTTACAAGTGTGGAGGAATTGATATGTCCAGGTCTTTAAAAAAAGGACCGTATGTAGACGAGGGCCTTTTAATGCAAATACAGAGTTTAAATGAGACCAGCCAGAAAAAAATAATAAGGACCTGGTCCCGGAGTTCAACGATATTTCCGGAAATGGTTGGCCATACAATAGCAGTATATGACGGTAAAAGGCATATACCAGTTTTTGTTGCCGAGGCAATGGTCGGTCATAAGCTGGGGGAATTTGCGCCCACACGCTCAATAAGACCGCATGTATTTAAAGGCAAGGGTGAAAAAACGGCATCTGTTAAAAAGAAAAAATAGTTTTTAAGAAAATATTAGGGGGCTTGATTTGGAAGCGAAAGCAGTAGAAAAGTATATAAGGGTATCGCCAAGGAAAATAAAATATGTGATTGATATTATAAAAAACAAACCTGTCGAACAGGCTGTTGAAATACTTTCACTTACGCCAAGAGGAGCAGCGGTTCATATAAGGAAAGCTGTGCAGAGCGCTGCAGCAAATGCAATGGAAAACTTTAAGGAATACAAAATATCAGAAGAGGACCTGTTTATTAAAGAAATTTTTGTAACAGATGGCCCTACACTGAAAAGATTTAAACCAAGAGCAAGAGGCCGTGCAGACAGGGTGCTTAAAAGGACTTCACATATAACAGTTTGTGTTTCTGATGATAAAAATAATCAATACAAGAAGACAGACAGTAAAGTACAGGCAAAATCAAAGGAAAAAGCTGCAGGGATCATTGATAAGAAGGCAGACAGCCAGATAAAAGAGCAGATTAAAAAGCCGGTAACTGCTGCAGGCAAAGCAAATAGTAAAACAAAAAACCGGGCAGACAGTAAGTCGCAAAGCCAGGTCAGCAAAAAGGAGGCTAAGAACTAATGGGTCAGAAGGTAAGCCCTAATGGTTTAAGACTGGGTATAAATAAGTACTGGCAGTCAAGATGGTTTGCAACAAAGGATTACTCCAGATATTTAAATGAGGATATTAAAATAAGGCGGCTGCTTGAGGAGCAGCTTGCAAATGCCGGGACAGCAAAAATTGAGATTGAGAGAACAGAAGATGAAGTGAAGGTTGATGTTTTCACTTCAAAACCAGGTGTAGTTATTGGAAAACGTGGAACAAATATTAATGATATAAAGGAAATGATACAGAAAGAAGTCAGCAAGAATGTGCAGCTTAATATAATAGAAGTTAAAAAACCTGAAATTATTGCAAAACTTGTAGCCGAGGGCATTGCTTCGCAGCTTGTCGGAAGGGTAAGTTTCAGGAAAGCGATGAAAAAGGCTGTTTCGCTTGCAATGAAAGCAGGCGCCAAAGGAATAAGAGTACAGTGCGCCGGAAGGCTCGGGGGAGCTGAAATGGCTCGTACTGAATGGTACCGTGAAGGAAGGGTGCCCCTGCATACATTAAGGGCCGATATTGATTATGGCTTTGCTGAGGCAAGAACAACTTTCGGTAAAATAGGCGTGAAAGTATGGGTATATCTTGGAGACACTATTTTTGATAAAAAAGAACTTGATGAAAAGAAAAATATAGCTGCTGAAGCTTAAAAATATAAAACCGTTCTGGAAATAAACAGTTTAAAGCAGATTAGTTTAAAAGGAGATTATTATGTCACCGATGTTGATGCCTAAAAGGGTTAAACATAGAAAAGAGCAGAGAGGCAGAATGCGCGGAATGTCCAAAGGGGGCACAAAGCTTACCTTTGGCGAGTATGGACTGCAGGCTCTTGAATGCGGATGGGTTACCAGCAGGCAGATTGAAGCTGCAAGAGTGGCCCTTACCCGTTATATAAAAAGAGGGGGCAAGGTCTGGATTAATGTTTTTCCCCATAAACCGGCAACCAAAAAACCTGCTGAAACCAGACAGGGCGGAGGTAAGGGAGCGCCCGAATACTGGGTGGCTGTTATAAAACCGGGAAAAATAATGTTCGAAATTTCAGGGGTACAGCCTGATGTTGCAAAAGAGGCTGTAAGGCTTGCATCACATAAGATGCCCATCAAAACAAAATTTATTTATGAAGTTTAAGTAAAGAAAATCACGGGTGATTTTTAATGAAAATGAAGGAAATTAAGGAAAAAACAAAAGCGGAGCTTGAAACAAAGCTGCTTGACACAAAAAAGAGCATACTCGCGCTTAAATTTAAAAAAGCTACAGGCCAGCTTGAAAACAATATGGCAATGCATAATTTAAAGAAAGATGTTGCAAGGATTGAAACAATATTAAACCAAAAAGAAAAAGAAGCAATTTAAGGGGGATAACTGTTGGAAAGAGGAAAACGAAAAATAAGGACCGGAACTGTAGTAAGCGGTAAAATGGATAAAACTGCTTCAGTTGCTGTGGAATCTTATTACAAACACCCTTTATATAAAAAGATTTTGAAGAAAATAAAGAATTTAAAAGTTGATGATCCTCAGAATTTATTGAAAGAGGGAGATGTAGTTACTATTGTGGAAACCAGGCCCTTAAGCAAAACAAAAAGGTGGAGAATTCTTGAGGTAGTCAAAAAAGCCGAATAGCGCCTGAATTTAAGTTTCTGTCTGCCGG
>JACVJB010000084.1 GCA_015711775.1 Actinomycetota bacterium
AACAGCAATAAAGGTCTTGAAATTTATTTAAATATATATTATAATCCCATATTTGACACTTACACAAAATAAAAATCCTGTAAAGCCTTGATTTAAGAGGTTTTGCAGGATTTCGTGTTGGTGTAAAAAGTGCGTACTTTTTTACTTTTTTGTTTCCTTTAAAATTTTTTTCATCATATTTGTGCTAACAATCTGGTAATCAGTACGAAAACCAAAAGCATCATGTAAAGCATCAGTAAAATCGGTTCTTGTGTAGGTTGGAACATAGCCTTCACATTTAGTATCATAGAATTCCATATTTCGAAGCCCGGATATAATCTCATGACAAGTGAACTCCTCATTAAGTCGCTTTTCAAGCAGCCTATAAATAATCAGAGATATAAAGCAAGTAATGAAATGTGCTTTAATCCTGTCATCATTGCTTAAATACACAGGTCTTGCTTTGAATTCGCTTTTCATAATTCTAAAGCATTCTTCAATTTCCCATCTCCTGTGATTAACCTTGATTATTTCAGATACATCATCCTCAAGGTTTGTGCAAACACCATAAAAACCATCAAAGGCTTCTTCCTTCTGGATTAGAGCAGAATCAATGCTGTATATCTCGTTTTCTGCAACTTCTCCATCAGCAGTACAGCTTGTTTTGGTAATAAACCTTTTGTAATCGTTAGCATTGCATTTCTTGATTTTTGTCGGGTTGTTTTCTATTGCCTTTTGAGCTCTTTCTATTTGAGAGTTGCGGATTTTACGCTGATAATCCCTGTATTTGATTGAGTAGGTTACAATAAGCCTTTGTTCAAAGCCTTTTTCTTTAATCCAGCGCTCCTTGTAAAATACTTTTGCCCGTATTTTTGATTTATCTTCAGGAGCAGCTTTATCTATCATTTCATCAAGTTTGGAAATATCATAGGTTTTATCGCTGCCCGGGAGTTTCCAGCCATCTGGAGCAAGAGCCCATTTTTTTAAATGTTCCTTTAATTTTTTAATAGATTGTGTGGTAATAAAAGCGCGCTCATCCTTGCTGTTAAACTTTCGATTATCTTCAGAAGCAAGGCCTGCATCTGTGCAAACAATAAACTTAGAAAGTTCAAAGTCAGAAATAATTTTCTTTTCTAATGGCTTTAAAGTCAGTTGTTCATTCATATTCCCTTTGTTAATGCTGAAAGCCAGAGGGATTCCATCTCCGTCCATAAACAGTCCCATTTGAATGATCGGATTGGGTTTGTGATCTTTAGAAGGACCATATTGCTTGTTGCCATCCTCCTGTTCAATTTCAAAAAAGTAATTGGTGCAATCATAGTAAAGAATACCGGTATTTCTTTTGGAAACCTTCAGGCTGTTTTCATACAAGGAGGACTGGATAAAATCTGTCTCCTTAGCAAGGAATTCAAGAGCTCTGTATATTTGATGCAAATCAAAATTCGGCTGCTCGATAAATTTTTTAGAAAGCTCATATGTAGCAAGTTTAGAGGATGGGAAGATCACTCTACTATAAATCAATCTTGAAAGAATAGAATTCATGTCAAAATCAAATTTATATTTTTGTGATATTTCCTTGCAAATCTTATGAAGTCCGAGTTCATGGTATATTTTTTGGAGAAATAGATAACCACCGTTAAAGGAGCGCTGCTCATCTTTTGGAATAATTTTAGACTGCTCGAAAGGAACAAGTATTTTCCGTGTTTGATCCTTTTCTTTTTCATTTAATTTTCTAATATATTCTTTAGCCCATTCATACGGGTCTGCGCCATTGAGTTTTTCTCTTAGTTCAGTTTCTGTGCCAAGCTTTTCTACAGTAATGGTACGTTCTTTTTTATCTATATACACAGTTTTTGTAACATAAAGTGAAGCCGAATTTTTTGAACGTGATACCTTTAATCTCATAAGCAACCCTCCAAACTGCTTATATTATATCATATCACGTAATATCACGCAATACAAAAGTAAAAAATTTGACAAAAAAATAAGCCTGTTTCAAGGCTTTCAGGAATTTTTTCTTTATTCAACTGTCAAAGACCCGATATTATTTTGCCACATTATTATTTTCTCTTAAAATTTGAATTTTAGTACTGGACAATTAAAAGTTTAATTATATATAATCCCATATTTGACACTTACACAAAATAAAAATCCTGTAAAGCCTTGATTTAAGAGGTTTTGCAGGATTTCGTGTTGGTGTAAAAAGTGCGTACTTTTTTACTTTTTTGTTTCCTTTAAAATTTTTTTCATCATATTTGTGCTAACAATCTGGTAATCAGTACGAAAACCAAAAGCATCATGTAAAGCATCAGTAAAATCGGTTCTTGTGTAGGTTGGAACATAGCCTTCACATTTAGTATCATAGAATTCCATATTTCGAAGCCCGGATATAATCTCATGACAAGTGAACTCCTCATTAAGTCGCTTTTCAAGCAGCCTATAAATAATCAGAGATATAAAGCAAGTAATGAAATGTGCTTTAATCCTGTCATCATTGCTTAAATACACAGGTCTTGCTTTGAATTCGCTTTTCATAATTCTAAAGCATTCTTCAATTTCCCATCTCCTGTGATTAACCTTGATTATTTCAGATACATCATCCTCAAGGTTTGTGCAAACACCATAAAAACCATCAAAGGCTTCTTCCTTCTGGATTAGAGCAGAATCAATGCTGTATATCTCGTTTTCTGCAACTTCTCCATCAGCAGTACAGCTTGTTTTGGTAATAAACCTTTTGTAATCGTTAGCATTGCATTTCTTGATTTTTGTCGGGTTGTTTTCTATTGCCTTTTGAGCTCTTTCTATTTGAGAGTTGCGGATTTTACGCTGATAATCCCTGTATTTGATTGAGTAGGTTACAATAAGCCTTTGTTCAAAGCCTTTTTCTTTAATCCAGCGCTCCTTGTAAAATACTTTTGCCCGTATTTTTGATTTATCTTCAGGAGCAGCTTTATCTATCATTTCATCAAGTTTGGAAATATCATAGGTTTTATCGCTGCCCGGGAGTTTCCAGCCATCTGGAGCAAGAGCCCATTTTTTTAAATGTTCCTTTAATTTTTTAATAGATTGTGTGGTAATAAAAGCGCGCTCATCCTTGCTGTTAAACTTTCGATTATCTTCAGAAGCAAGGCCTGCATCTGTGCAAACAATAAACTTAGAAAGTTCAAAGTCAGAAATAATTTTCTTTTCTAATGGCTTTAAAGTCAGTTGTTCATTCATATTCCCTTTGTTAATGCTGAAAGCCAGAGGGATTCCATCTCCGTCCATAAACAGTCCCATTTGAATGATCGGATTGGGTTTGTGATCTTTAGAAGGACCATATTGCTTGTTGCCATCCTCCTGTTCAATTTCAAAAAAGTAATTGGTGCAATCATAGTAAAGAATACCGGTATTCCTTTTGGAAACCTTCAGGCTGTTTTCATACAAGGAGGACTGGATAAAATCTGTCTCCTTAGCAAGGAATTCAAGAGCTCTGTATATTTGATGCAAATCAAAATTCGGCTGTTCTATAAACTTTTTAGAAAGCTCATAAGTTGCAAGTTTAGAGGATGGGAAAATAACTCTTCCGTATATTAATCTGGAAAGTATTGAATTCAAGTCGAAATCAAATTTATATTTATCTGAGATTTCCCTGCAAATCTTGTGTAGTCCAAGCTCGTGGTATATTTTTTGCAAGAAAAGATAACCTCCGTTAAAAGAACGCTGCTCGCCTTTGTTTATAAGCTTTGAAGGAGAATATTTAACGAGTACTTCTCGCTTCTCTTCTTTTTCTTTCTTATTGAGTTCTTCAATGTATTTTTTTGCCCATTCGATAGGGTCTTGACCATTCAATTTCTTTTCTAATTCAGCAACTGTCCCTAATTTTTCTACAATCTTAGAAGTTCTTGTTCCGTTAACATATATTGACTTAGCTACATACAGCGAAGTAGAATTTTTGGATTTGGATATAGTAAGTTTCAAACTAACACCTCCAGACCTTTATATTATAACATATTGCTACATATTCCGCAATACAAAAACGTAAAGTTTGACAAAAAAATAAGCCTAAATCAAGGCTTTTAAAGATTTTTTCTTTATTCAACTGTCAAATACCCGAGCTAAAGAATCGACTTTATAAAGAGAAGAGCGAGGGTTTTTATGTATACGGTAAAGGGGAAGTAAAGAGTGAAAAAGCTGCAATACAGTATGTGGGAAGGTATACAGGAAGGCCGCCGATAGCGGAGTCGAGGATAATATCATATGATGGACAAAAGGTGAAGTTTTACTATTTTCATACTCTTTTAAATATTCATTTCATATAGTATAATTAAACTATTAAAAGTATTTATGCGAAAAGTAACAAATGTCATATGAACTATGAAGAATATCTCTGGGCGACCTGGTATGTCGCCCCTGCAAAGGGGTAAATTTATGTATTCAATTGGGTTGATTTCGCCTTATCCGAAGCTTGCTGATATAGCAAAAGATATAATAGACATAATAGACGAACCTATAGACATAAAGATAGGAGATATGAATGAGGCTATCCCTATTGCCAATAAGATGATTTCAGAAGGTGTTGAAGTGATTATCAGCAGGGGAGGCACTGCGTTATCTCTAAGGGAATTTGTGGATGTGCCTGTTATTGAAATTCAAATTACTTCAATAGATATTATGAAATCTATCAAAAAGGCAAAGAAAAAAGGAAATAATATAGGATTGCTGGGATATGACAACGTAGTATATAACATTGAAAGTATTGCTGAAATTTTAGATGTGAATCTTGTGCCTGTTATCTTTAGTAAAGCGGATAGAGTAGAACAAAAAACTGAAAAAGTCAAACAGCTTATAGGGAAAGTTGATATCGTAGTAGGAGACCATATTTCCATTCAGATTGCACAGCAATATGGCATTGAAGGACTTTTGATAGAGTCAGGAAAGGATTCGATCCTTGAAAGCATTATAGAGGCGAAAAAGATAAGGGACGCAACGAACAGGGAAAGAGAGCGTTTTGAAGAGCTTAAGACAATATTGGATTACAGTCATGACGGTATCATAAGTATCAACAATAAAGGACAAATCAAATTCTTTAATCCTGCCGCAGAGAAAATATTTAATATAAATAAGGATAGTGTCATAGGGTATAGCATTCATGATGTGCTGCCCCATGTTAATTTTAAGGATGTCATGAAAAATGGCCAGTCAAAAATTGACGAGTTTTATAATATCGGTGAAAAAATAATTATTGCCAGTACGCTGCCAATTAAGTTGAGAGATAAGGTTGCCGGGGTCCTAAGTGTATTTCAGGATATAAGTAAAATACAGAATACAGAAGAAAAAATAAGAAAAAAAGTATACCTTAAAGGTCATGTGGCCCGGTACAGATTTGAAGACATCATCACAGGCAATGAAAAGATGAATAAGCTGGTAGAAGTAGCCAAGCTTTATGCTAATACCAGTTCAAATATTTTACTCATCGGAGAAACCGGTACAGGAAAAGAGTTCTTTGCCCAGGGTATTCATAATGCCAGCAACAGGAGAAATAAGCCTTTTGTCGCAGTGAATTGTGCTGCTTTACCCGACAATCTTCTGGAAAGTGAACTTTTTGGGTACGAAGAAGGCGCTTTCACGGGGGCAAAAAAAGGAGGCAAGCAAGGATTGTTTGAGCTTGCCCACGGGGGCACAATTTTCCTGG
>JACVJB010000085.1 GCA_015711775.1 Actinomycetota bacterium
AATTAAAACGATTAATTTTTAAAAAGTGAGATGGAAATATTTATAAGAGCATTAGCAGGGTATAACTGGTTTATATTATCAGTACTGATTATATTATTTATCAGTTTCCTTGTTAACCTTAAATATTTTAAACCTGTTTTTTTTTATAAACTCAATGCAGTTTACAGCCAGACTCTTCCAAGAGTTTCGGTGCTTATTCCTGCAAGAAATGAAGAAAAAAATATTGAAGCATGCCTGCGCTCTCTTCTTGCGCAGGACTACAAAAACCTCGAAATTATTATACTTGACGACAACTCAACAGACGGCACTTCGGATCTGGTAAGCAGGATAATTGAAGAATACAGTAACACTCATCCGCCTTTTCCTGATAATAATGCAGGGGAAAACATAATTACCCTTAAGCTTATAAGGGGCCAATCCCTTCAGGCAGGCTGGGTAGGAAAAAACTATGCATGTTACCAGCTTGAAAAAGCTGCAAGTGGTGATTACCTGTTATTTACGGATGCCGATACGGTGCATTGCCAGCAGTCTGTTTCATGCGGGCTGCAATGCCTGATTTCAAACAAGCTTGATGCACTTTCTGTTTATCCGGAAATGATAATGAGTTCTTTTTTTGAAAGAATGGTTATAGGTTTTATGAAATTCGGGATCTTGCTGTTTTTACCGCTATATTTAAGAAACAGGGTAAACAAACCGCTTCTGAGCACTGCACTGGGCTCATACATGTTATATAAACGAAATGTATACAGGGATGTAGGCGGACACACCCTGATATATAATAAATGCCTTGAGGATATGAATATGGCAAACCTCATAAAAAGCAAAGGATACAGGTTTGAAATATTTGACGGATTTAAAACTTACAGGACGAGAATGTACAGTAATCTGAATGATATCTATAAAGGATTTTCCCGTTTTATTCTTACAACTTTTAATTACAAAAAAGTACTGCCGCTTTTTTTAATATTTTTAGTTTCAGCGCTGCTGCTTTTTCCCTTTGTTTTAATATTTATGTATCCGGTTTTGAATTATTTCCTCACCACGGCGGGCGCAACAATTCCCGTCCTGGATTTTCTCTTATATAAGAGTGTCCTGCTTAATCTGCTGCAGATATCTTTATTATTGCTTATTAAGACTATCTATGTTTCAAGATTTGAAGGAAATGCAGTTGATGTGTTGCTGCACCCTGCTTCTATTGCAACAATCCTGGTTATGGGAATAAAGCTTTCATTTGGAGGCAAAAAAACAAGCCATATTAGCTGGAAGGGGAGGGAATACAGTTTCAGCGATGCAAATATGAAAGTATAAAGTTTAAGGATATTTTTATTAAAAAGTTTTCAGGACTGATAAATTACAGGCAGGTTTTTAACTTGAAAGAAACAGCTTACAAATTAAATAAAAAAAGATTCAGTATTAAAAAGACTGCAAAACTGGTTTCTTTTGTATTTGACGGCTCTGTTCTTGCGCTTCCAATATTTTTGTCAGTATACTTAACAGGAACAGACAGGCTGTTAAAGACGCTTCCTTCATTTCTCATTTCAATATTTTTCCTGGCCTTAATTCCTTATATGCTCATCCTTTGCCTTTATAAATGCGGCAAAATTTGCGATCTTCATATGCCAAAGAGAAAGGAAAGAATTATCCCCCTTATATTTATTAATTTAATTGCCGTATCGGGTTTTTTCCTGCTCTGGCTGGTACCTGCGACACCTCTATTAAAGACAGTTTATACAATATATATTACAGGTCTTATTACGCTAAGCATTATAAGCCTCTTGTGGAAAATCAGCTTCCATACAAGCTATGTTACTATATTTGCAATTGTTTTTATTACAGTTTATGGAAAATGGGGTCTTTTTGCTCTACTGCTCATACCAGTGATGATCTGGGCAAGAACTGAGCTTAAAAGGCATACAATTGCCCAGGCAGCAGGAGGAGTTGTCGCAACCTTTGCTGTTTCTTTTATTATCCTGGGCCTTAACGGATTTACATTTAGTGCTCATCCTGCATTTTTTGAAATAAATGAGTTATTTATCCCGGTTTATTATAGATATATAAATTCTATCCTATACCCGGGCAGAATAGATGCAATGCTTATATTTATACTAATAATCATTCTGCTTAGTGCATACAAAACCCGCCTGTCGGCAAACCTCCGTTACAGCGCAATAAGTTAATAATTATTTAATCTATTTTTAATAAGTTTTTAACAAATAAAAATTTCTTTCTGTTAAATTTTGTAGTAGCGGTGGCCACGTTTTGAAGCTTTCCAATTTTCGTATTAAATAATGGAAACGGAAAAAACAATTTATATTAAGAAACAAAAAGAGAGGAGCCAGTTAATGGACAGAATAAAAAAACCATCTTCAGCTACATTCAGGATTGCAGCAATAACAGGGCTTATTGCAATGATTACAGTAATTCTAATCTCAACTGCTTTTCTGGGTACCGGATGTACCACTGGAAAAAGTAAGGAACTCAATGTTTACACAGCTATTGAAGAAGAACATCTTGAGCCATATCTTGCATCGTTTAAGGCTCAGTATCCTGATATTACTGTTAATATAACAAGGGATTCCACCGGCATAATAACTGCCAAGTTAATTGCTGAAAAAGATAACCCCCAGGCTGATGTAATCTGGGGTCTTGCTGCAACAAGTCTTCTTGTAATGGATCAGGAAGGTATGCTTGCAGGATATAATCCAAAAGGCATTGATAACATATATCCAGAGTTTAAAGATTCAAAAAACAATCCAGTTCACTGGGTTGGTATTGATGCATGGATGACTGCCTTTACAGTAAATACAGTAGAGGCACAGGCAAAAGGAATATCCATTCCTAAAAGCTATGATGATTTAATTAAACCTGAATATAAAGGTCTTGTTGTAATGCCAAACCCTGCCTCATCAGGAACCGGGTTTTTAACAGTATCAGCAATACTGCAGTTAAAAGGTGAGCAGGCAGGATGGGAATACCTTGATAAGCTTCACGAAAATATAGCAGCGTATACTCACAGCGGTTCAAAACCTGCAAAAATGGCAGGGGCAGGCGAGTATCCCGTTGGAATATCATTTGGATATAAGGGCCTGCTTGTAAAAGCAGATGGCGCACCGGTTGAAGTTATATTCCCTTCTGAAGGTTCCGGATGGGATCTTGAAGCAAATGCGCTTGTTAAAAAAGATAAAATAAAAAATGAAGCTAAACTTTTCCTTGACTGGGCAATCAGTGACACTCCAATGAAAGAGTATAATAAGAATTATGCAATTATATGCTCAAAAAGTGTCCAGCCTACTGTGCCGGAAGGGTTTCCCTCAGATCCTATAAAACAACTTATTAAAAATGACTTCAACTGGGCGGCTGCAAACAGGGAAGCAATACTGAAGGAATGGTCCTCAAGATATGACTCAAAGAGTGAGCCAAAATCTTAAACCCGGTTAATTTTTTGGTTGTTTTAGCTATAGCGCTCCTGCCTGCATATGCAGGCAGGAGCAAAGCCTTAATAAAGAGGCATATATATTTGTGAATAATTTATCAGATTCAGGAGTTAAAAAATGTCTTACCTTAAAATGAAAAATATCACAAAGAAAGTCGGTAATTTTACTGCATTAAGTGATATTAACTTTGAACTGAAAGAAGGAGAATTTCTCTGTCTGCTTGGGCCCAGCGGATGCGGTAAAACCACTCTTTTAAGAATTATTGCAGGCCTTGAAGAACCTGATAGCGGCAAAGTGTTTTTAAATGGAAATGACATAACAAATCTCCATCCGTCAAGCAGAAACTTCGGAATTGTTTTTCAGTCATATGCACTATTTCCCAATATGACAGCTTATGAAAATATAGCTTTCGGGCTAAAAAACAAAAAAAATGGCAAAGTTGATATAAAGGCCCGTATTGGCAGCCTGCTTTCCCTTGTAAATCTTACACATGTGAAGTCCAAATATCCTTCACAGCTTTCCGGAGGCGAGCAGCAGAGAGTGGCTCTTGCAAGAGCGCTTGCGCTTGACCCTGGTTTTCTTCTACTGGATGAACCGCTGTCAGCGCTTGATGCAAAGGTCCGTAACAGGCTCAGACGCGAAATAAGGGAGACACAGGAAAAACTAAATATTACAACAATAATGGTAACTCATGACCAGGAAGAAGCTCTGACAATGGCTGACAGGATAGTTGTAATGAATGAAGGCCGGATTATGCAGATAGATACGCCACAGGCAATTTATGAGTTTCCGGCAAATCCATTTGTTGCAGATTTTATTGGTGATATAAACTTTATAGAGAAAGATTCCACAATAAATGCAATAAGGCCGGAAAATATTAATATTGGCAAAAACGGCGGAATTGAGGCAGTTTTGCGCCATAAAGAATTCAGGGGTGCTTTTTACAGGCTGACTCTCTGTCTTAAAGAAAATAACCAGATGGTAAAAGTTGATATACCTTCCAGTGGAAGACTAAATTTGCCCGATAATGAGGGGAAAATTTTTTTAGAGCTTCCTACTGAAAAGCTTATTAATTATAAAGATCAGGAACACAGTTATATTAATAAATGCAGTTCATAAAAAGAAACAAACTTGCTACAGATAATCCGCTACAGAAAACACTTATAATTGTTTTTTTGCTTTTTCTTTTTATAGCTATAATACTTCCGCTTTACAGTTTATTTGTAAAAGCCTTTTATGATAAATCAGGCAGTTTTACAGGATTTGGCAACTTCAGGTATTATTTTGCTAATCCCGCCCTTTTTCAAAGTGTGCAGAATACCTTGTTTATATCTGTGATTACCACATTAATAGCTGTTTTTCTTGCTTTTATTTACGCTTACTCTCTTTCAAGGATTAATATAAGGGGGAAGACTTTTTTTAAATATATTGCCCTGCTGCCTCTTTTTGCCCCGACCATGCTGCAGGGTATATCACTGGTGTATCTTTTTGGCAACAAAGGAATATTTACAACCATTGGGTTAAATATAAAGCTCTATGGAGCAGTTGGAATAATAGCATCAGAGATACTATATACTTTTCCCCAGGCATATTTAATCCTGCTTATTGCTTTTGAAATGACTGATTACCGTTTGTACGAAGCTGCCCAGGCCCTGGGTGCAGGGAAAATAAAGCAGTTCTTCAGGGTAACCTTACCTGGCGTAAAGTACGGCCTTGTAAGTGCCGTATTTGTTTGTTTCACTCTAAGTTTCACTGATTTTGGCGCCCCTAAGGTTGTAGGCGGGGATTTTAATGTTCTTGCAACAGACATTTATAAACAGATAGTGGGCCAGCAGAATTTCTCAATGGGCGCAGTTGTCGGCATTATTCTGTTAATTCCTGCAGTTGCAAGTTTTGCTGTGGACAGAATTACATCAAGGAAGCAAAGTTCTTTTTTATCGTCAAAGTCTGTTCCTTACCAGTTAAAAACAAAAGCTGCGGACAATATTTTCTTTATATACTGTATTATTATAAGCGCAGTTATACTTGTTTTTTTCCTTGTAGCAATTTTTGCTTCACTTGTGAAGGTATGGCCATATAATTTAAATCTTACATTTGCTCATTATAATTTTAAAACAGTTTCAAGCTCAGGAATAAAGCCATACATAAACAGTATAATAATATCTTTTATAAGCGCAGCTATAGGCACAATACTAATTTTTATTAGCGCCTATATTAT
>JACVJB010000086.1 GCA_015711775.1 Actinomycetota bacterium
TGATTATTGTTGTATGAAGCGACTGATACATATTGAATTTTGGATTGGCAACATAGTCCTTGAAGCGTCCTGGAACCGGCTTCCATATAGAATGAATAACGCCAAGAACAGCATAGCAGCTTTTAACATCCTCGACAATTATCCTGATGGCAATTAAGTCATATATGTCGTCAAGGCTCCTGTTTTGCTGGGTAATTTTATTATAAATGCTGTAAAAGCCTTTGCTTCTTCCGCTTATTTCTGCAGGAATATTAACTTCTTTGAGCTTCTCGGCAACTATTTTTATAGCATCATCTATCTGTACTTGTCTTTGCTTAATCTTTTCCTTCACCATTTCCTTAATTTTCATATACTGCTTGCTGTACAGGGCTTCAAAGCTTAAATCTTCAAGCTCTGATTTTATCTGATGAATTCCCAGCCTGTGGGCTATAGGGGCATAAACTTCAAGGGTTTCTATTGCCTTAAGCGTCTTTTTTTCTTTGCTGAGGTAAGACAATGTCCTCATATTGTGAAGGCGATCCGCAAGCTTAATTACAATTATCCTGATGTCTTCCGACATAGCTATAATCATTTTACGCAGGTTTTCAACCTGCTTTTCTTCCCTGCTGGAAAAAACTATCTTGTCAAGCTTTGTGACGCCATTAATGATGTTTGCTATCGTGACTCCGAATTCCTTGACTACTTTTTCATAAGTATAATCTGTATCCTCTATAAGGTCATGAAGAATCGCGCCCACAATTGAAGTCTGGTCAAGCTCAATATCTGCTAGAATTGACGCAACTTCAAGCGGGTGTACGACAAAGGGCTCACCTGATTTTCGAAGCTGGTTCTCATGATGCTTCTTAGCAACCGCATAGGCTTTGTCGAGAAGTTTTATGTCAAACTTTTTATTGCATTTTTTTATCTTATCAATAAGCCTGTCATAATAAATGTCGGGGTCAGCGTTTAGCCTGGCGGGTGAAGCATCAATGCTGCCTTCATTAACAACTGTGGCAGTTTCAGTATTTATTTCATCTTTCAGTTTATTGTTTACAGGAGTCATGCCTTAAATTATATATTATTGGGCAAAATTTTCACACAGGGATATTATCTGCTAAGTTTTAAATCCTGGATTACTATCTGCAGACAGTCTGAGGGCGACATATTCAGATAAAATAAAATATCAATATTTTTATCTGTTAAATTTTTACACTCTCCTGCCGCCTGACTTTCAGGAAAATTAAAAAAAACTGCATCTGTTTCTTTAGTCCCGTTTTGCAGTTTTAAAAGTAGATGGGCGCCGGACTTGTTTAGGCTCTGCGTGGCAACTTTGCAATTTTTAGTTAAAAACAGGGGTTTTTCATTACCGGTGCCGAAAGGTTCCATCTTTTTTAAATCCTCAAACAGTTTCAGGTTTATTTCGCCTAAATCAAGCTCAAGGTCATAATAGAATTTCTTTGCAGTATCCAGAGCCTTAAGCTGTGCATTTCCGCCTGTTATTTCAGCCCTGAAACTATCAAAACAATCCTTTTGCATGGTTATGCCGCATGCCATGCTGTGACCCCCATATTTAATGAAATAATGGCTGCAGGCGCTTAGGCTTTTATGCAGATCAAAACCGTCAATACTTCTTCCTGAACCTTTTAAAATGCCGTCATTGTTCTTAAACAGTATCACAGGAATATTGAACTTTTTTACTATTTGGGAAGCGACAATTCCAAGCACTCCTTCATGCCAGTCATCTGAGTACTCAATAAATATTTTTTTATTCTTAACAATATCTTCAAAATCATAACTGCCGCATATCTGAAGAAATATTTTCTGCTGTATTTCGCGCCTGGTTTTATTAAAACCCTCAAGATCACTTACAATTTTATCAAGATTGCCTTTATCCTGCTCTGTTATTTTTTTGCTGCTGCAGGTAAGAAGGTTAATGCTGTTTAGCGCATTTTTTATCCTTCCGGACGCATTTAACCTTGGAGCTATAACAAAGCCTATATCATATACGTTAAAATTTTCTTTTTTTGTCTTAAAGGCTGAAGCAATTATTTTCTGCAGCCCCTTATGTGTGGTGTTTTTAAGAATATCAAGGCCGTACTTTACAATCACCCTGTTTTCACCGGTAATCGGCATGACATCCGCAACTGTTGCTATTGCGACAAGATCAAGCATCTCCTTGAGATATCCGCCGGGAAATTTTTTCTTTATTCTTTGGTTAAATAATCTGAGCGCATAAACTATAAATTTAAAAACAACTCCTGCACCGCTTAAATGCATGAAAGGGTATTTGCTGCCTTCAAGCCTCGGGTTAACAATTATATATTTCCCGCCTTCTTTTGATTGCGGAAGGGGTTTCTCCTGCCTTACAGGCTCATGATGGTCAAATATTATAACATCGACTCCGCACTTGCTGCTTTCAACAAATTCTCTGACTTCAAATGCATTTGTCCCGCAGTCAACACATATGATGAGATTGCAGTCGGCCCTCTGAGCAATGTCTTTTACAAAAGAAATATTTATATCATATCCGTTTTTAAACCTGTCAGGAATAAAAAAGTCAACCTCAAATCCTGCTTTTTTTAAGAAGTTATAAAGAATTGCAGTACTGATTATTCCATCAGCATCATAATCGCCATAAATGATTATCTTCTGTTTTTTTTTCCTGGCAGCATTTAATCTGTTAAACGCATCTTTTATATTTGGAAGAAAATTTATTTTTTCATCATGAAGAAGGGAAAGCTCAGGTTTTATAAACCCTGAGATGGAGTCCTCATCATTGTATCCCCTTGCCGCCAGCAGCTTTATAAGTGTTTCTGAGCATTTAAGATTTTCTGCAAGTGAAGTAATAGCAGATTCTTTAAGGACCCCCGATTTTTTTTCTTCCCTTTTTATCCATTTGTTTGGGGCCATTATTTTACTTTATATTTCGGAAATCTTTTGTTCCATGCTATAAGTATGGGGGCACCTACAAATATGGAGGAATATGTTCCGCTGATAACGCCAACAAGCAGTCCGTATGCAAAGTCTTTTAAGGTTTCATTGCCTATTATTAAAAGAATAATAACAGGGAAAATTGTCGTCGCAGTAGTGGTAAGGGATCTTACAAGTATTTTATTTATGGAATAATTAATTATAACAGGGAAACTATCCTGCTTGTTTATTCTAAGCTCCTCGCGCATCCTGTCAAAAATAACTATTGCATCGCTTAAAGAATAGCCAAGTATTGTCAGCATAACTGCAATCGAGGTTGTATTAAACTCCCTCTGGGCAATTACATAAAAACTGAGTATCAGGAGTATATCATGAAGAAGCTCAATTATTGCAACAACTGCAAACCGTACCGAAAACCTTATCCATACATAAATTAAAATGCCTACAAGGCTTATTGCAACAGCAATTAATGCATTTCTGGTAATCGTCCTGGAAAATCCGGGGGCAACATTTCTGTCCTGTATGAGCGGTCGCTCTATTCCAATTTTTTCGTCAAGAGTGTCCAGTATCAAATTTTTCTGTTCATCAGTTAAAGGCGTTGTCCTGATTATATAACGATCTGTTTCAGTGTTCTGCAGTATTGCTTTTCCATAGCCCATACTTTCCATTTCCTGCCTGAGTTCGGTAATGGAAGTGCTTTGCTTGAACTTTATCTCCATAAGGTTTCCGCCCAGAAAATCAATTCCAAAATTGAAACCCTTTGTAAAAAAGAAAATTATTCCAACAATTATCAGAACCGTTGTAACCAGTATCCAGTACCTGTTTTTGCCTACAAAATCATATCTTATGGAACTGTCCAAGGCATATATGCTTTTAACTGCAGATAAATTTTCCGGCAATGAGGCAGTATTTTTCTGAGCACCATTTACAACCCTATTTTTATCACTGGCGCTTAAAGATTGCTGTAAATCCCTGACCTGTTTTGCGCCGGGATATTTTTTTTCTTTCTTTTTTTGAGATTTTTTACGGGATACCAACTATTTCTCCTTGATAACTTTATCCTGCAGTTTAAGCATTTGTGATTTCCTTATGCCCATAAACCCGGGTGTAACAGCACGCCAGTTCACTATTAAGAACAGTATTGCCCTTACAAGAATTATTGCAGTAAACATGCTTATAACAACACCAATTGCAAGCGTTACAGCAAATCCTCTTATGGGACCAGTGCCAAAACGGTAAAGCGCAGCAGCAGTAATAAGGGTTGTTATATTTGCATCTATAATTGCCTTTAAGGCATTCCTGAAGCCCTCTGTAAAGGCAACATATTTGCTTTTACCTTTTATTATTTCCTCTTTTATCCTTGCAAATATAAGAACATTTGCATCAACAGCAATACCTATTGTAAGGACAACGCCGGCAATGCCGGGAAGGGTCAGCGGGGTCTTTAATGCTGCCAGTATGCCCCAGAAGATAATAACATACACTGAGAGGGCAATTACTGAAATTGCTCCAAGCCCCCTGAAAAGCCCTAACATCAAAAGCGCAATCAGCGCAAATCCTATTATTCCGGCAAAAAGGCTCTGCTGTATTGAATCCTTTCCAAGCGTAGGGCCTATGGTCTGACTCTCCTGTATCTCCAGATTTACCGGCAGGGCTCCGGTCTGCAGAACAAGAGCAATATCTTTTGCTTCATCAAGAGTGGGGATACCCTCAATTACCGCATCTCCCGATATTGCCTGTCTTATATTGGGCGCTGATTTCATTTCCCCGTCAAGAACTATTGCAAGCCTTTTTCCCACATTGTCTGCAGTAATTTTACCGAATAATTCCTGACCCTCAGACGTAAAAGACATAGTTACAACAATCTGGCCGTTCGGGTCATATCCCGCCTGGGCCTTTGACAACTTATCGCCTGTCATAAGCACAGGTCCAACTACCGGATTATCATTTTCATCAATGGATTCAAGTATTTTAAATTCAAGCTGGGCAGTCTTGCCAATGAGATCAATTGCGCGCTCCGGGTCATCAACGCCTGGAAGCTGCACAATGATATTGCGGTTGTAATCTCTTGTGACAAGAGGTTCCGAAATTCCAAGCTGGTCTATTCTGTTTAATATAATCAGTTGAGCTTTGTCAAGAGATTCATCTGTTACTTCCTGTGAACCGCTTTCAACAGGCTTTAGTATTATCTGTGTTCCGCCTTCAAGATCAAGCCCGAGTTTTATTGAAGACTGGAAGGGATAGATATAATAAAAGCAAACTCCCAATATTGCCAAAAAAACTATTAATATTACTATGTTTGTTGTTTTGCTTCTCATAATCCGCGCAATCTAAAACAATACTGAATTTACTAAGATTTTTATATTATGAATTCAACTATTTATATTTTACCTTAAGGATAACCTTTACATGAGCAACTTTAATAAATGCGCATTTTCCTGCTACATTTTATTTTGCGTATCAACACTGCCCTGCGAAGTTACCACCTTTGAAATTGCACTTTTTGCAATTTTTACATCCACGCCACCGGCGATTGTTATAATTATGCTGTCTTCACGTACGTCCTTTATCCTTCCATAAAAACCGCCTATGGTAACAATTTCATCGCCCCTTCTTAAATTGCCCATTAAATCCTGTGCCTTTTTGGATCTCATCCTCTGTGGCCTGATTAAAAGGAAATAAAATGCTACAGCAAGAACTGCAAGCCATATCCATGTACCGTAATTTGCAAAAACGGC
>JACVJB010000087.1 GCA_015711775.1 Actinomycetota bacterium
AATGGGAAATTTTATGAAAAGTTTTTCAGGATTAAATCCTGGAAAGAAAAAATGCCGGATGGAGCAAAGCTTTTTAGGGGCGGTTTTGCTAAGAAAAACCTTGAACAGAAAGACTTTAAATACTTAAACACTTTTATGCTGGAGACATGCAGGGGTGAACTTGCTCACTGGCTTCAGATACTTCCGGTCTGGCTGTTTTTTTTATGGAATATATGGTGGGCGGGTTTAATAATGGTTGTTTATGCGCTTATTGCAAATATCCCCTGTATACTTCTGCAAAGGTACAACAGGGCAAGGCTTCAGAGAGTTATTTCTAAATACTGATAATTGCAAATTATTTCTGCCGGATTTTAGGAATCAGTAAAAGTTCAATGTTTTTAAAATTATTGATTTATAGGCTGCTGTTTCCGTTCTGAAGGTAAAGCGCCTTTTCAATTACAATCTGGTCAACAGAATGCCTGTCATTAAATATTTTTGCTATTACGGGACATTTGATTTTAAGAAGAAAGAATATATTTTTCTTTTCTTCAAGTAATGCTTCAAGATTTCCCTGTCCTTTGGAAATTACAAGATCAGCTTCGCCATACGCCTTTTTGAATTCCTGCGAACATCTGGGAAGATGAGCTGCGGGCATGTCTGTGCCCGTAGTTATTACTTTCGCAACTTCATTCATTTTCACCATCAATGCATCATCAATAGTTGAATCGTTAAGAGCCGGTCCTCCCCTGACCACATAGGTAATTTTATCTTTTTTTGAAAGCCTTTCATTTAAAAACATTATAAAGATTTTATCAAAGACAATTTCCCCGGCATTATCGCCAATGTAAAGAATTTTCCCGGCTTCTTTAAGTTCACTTTTAAAAATATTTATATTTTCAGTGTTAATTTTCTGGCGCACTGCATCATTTATTGCATCAATTAAGTTTCCCCTTGAAAGTTTTTTGCCCTGCATGACATCTATACTGTTACCGGCAAGACAGACTCTTAGAGCCATATCAAACCAGTCTTCCGATTTTTCTATTTTATTTACTAAGTCCTCACTTATATCCATGCAAATCCTGTTGAATTCAACCTTAAATTCCCTGTAGGGATCTTTTCCTTCAATATTTTTCTTAACGATATTTGCTATGTCGCGGTAAAGTTCCAGGTGATTTTTATAGCCGGCAAAACCTGAAGCTTTAATCAGAGCTTCTTTTGCAGTCTTTTCAATAAGTTCTGAATTATCCGTTAAAAGCTTTGCAGAACTTATCGCTGACCTGACATGGCATGGAAGACAGTCCAGGTAAACTTTCAATTGTTTTTTCCTTTTTTAATTTTTTAATATAAAACAGCATCCAGGAAGGCTTTTGTCCTTGGATGTTTTGGATTTTCAAAAATATCTTGAGCCAGTCCTTCCTCTACAATTAATCCTTCATCCATAAAAATTACATGCGAGCCCACTTCTTTTGCAAACCCCATTTCATGAGTCACTACAAGCATGGTCATGCCGCTTTTTGCAAGGTCCTTCATAACATCAAGAACTTCTTTTACCAGCTCAGGATCAAGGGCCGATGTAACTTCATCAAAAAGCATCACTTCAGGATTCATTGCAAGAGCCCTTGCTATGGCTACTCTCTGCTTCTGTCCTCCCGAAAGCTGATTGGGATAGCCGTTGATTTTATCTTTAAGCCCAACCCTTATAAGAAGGTCTGTGCCTATTTTTACAGCTTCCTCTTTTTTTATTTTAAGCACTTTAAGAAGTGCAAGAGTAACATTTCCAAGAACCGTCATGTGCGGAAAAAGATTAAAACCCTGAAATACCATTCCGATCCTCTGTCTTACCCTGTTTCTGTCAATCTTTTTTCCTGTTATATCAACGCCGTCAAAAAATATCTGTCCCGAAGTTGGGACTTCAAGAAGGTTTATGCTTCTAAGCAATGTGCTTTTGCCTGAACCGCTTGGACCTAATATGACCATTACTTCGCCCTTATTCACATTAAGGTTTATGCCTTTAAGCACATGAAGGTCCCCGAATTTTTTGTGCAAATCCACTATTTTAATCAATGCGCATCACTCTTTTTCAATCTGTTTTCCATATGACTCACAAGTCTTGTCAGTGGCAGCGTTATCACAAGATACAGTATGGCTGCCGCAGTAAGCGATGAAGGATTCAGTTTCCATGTCATCATTTCCTTGGCAGTTCTTAACAGTTCTGATATTGCAATTACTGACAGCAGCGAAGAGTCTTTTATAAGTGCTACAAATTCATTGGTCAGAGGCGGAAGGACCCTTTTAAAAGTCTGCGGTATTATAATATATCTCATTGTTTTTGCATATGACATACCGAGAGATCTTGCAGCTTCAATCTGCCCTTTGTCGATTGAATCAATACCTGCCCTGAAGATTTCAGTCACATATGCGCCGCTGTTTACAGACAGCGCCACTATTCCTGCAAGTGGAGCTGGAAGGTTTATCCCTACATAAGGAAGCGCATAATATACAAAGATAATCTGCATTAAAAGCGGCGTACCCCTGAATAAATCCACGTATATTATTGCAAGCTGATTTAATACCTTTATTTTTGAGGTTCGTATCATCGCTGTCACAAGTCCGATGATTATACCTATTATTTCTGATGATGCTGAAAAAATTACTGTAAACAGCGCACCTTTTAAAAGGTAAGGCAATATTTCCCAGATAATGCCAATTGAGAAATATTTTTCCAGCAGATTTGATAAACCTTCCATAATTTTTTACTCTTTATTAATTATCCGGGAATATTCATCCTGAAAAGTTTATTCCTCGCCAAACCATTTTGCATATATTTTATCGTAAGTCCCATCTCCCTTTATGCTCTTAAGGGCAGAATTTACAGCTGCAAGAAGCTCAGGCGTATCCTTGGCAAATGCTATGCCAAGCTGCTCATCCGTGGTAATAACAAATCCCACCTCCAGGGTTTCATTATTTTTTGCATAAGAAAACCCTACATATGAATCTGCAATAACTGTATCCACTCTTCCAGCCTTTAAATCCTCAAAAGCCAGTAGGATGTCGTCATAAGTCTTAACTTCAAGACCCTCTATTTCCTTTGCAGCAATTTCTCCTGTTGTTCCAATCTGAACCCCTGCTTTTTTGCCGTTCAGTTTATCAGCTGAATCAATACCCGATTCTACTTTTACAGTAGCTGCCTGGTCTGTCTGATAATAAGGATCTGAAAAATCCATTTCCTTTTTCCTGTCATCTGTTATGGTAATGGACGATATTGCCATATCATATTTGTGGGCAATAAGAGCAGGGAATAGTCCATCCCATGCCGCATTCTGATAATCGAGTTTCAGTCCAAGTTTATCGGCAATTGCCTGTGTCAGATCAACATCAAAACCGACAATTTTATCTCCTTCAATATATTCCATTGGCGGCCATGTGCAGTCGCTTCCCACAGTAAGTACCCCGGGAACTATTGTTTTAAGCCCGGTACCCTCACTGGCTGTTGTGTCCTCTTTTGCACAGGACACAAACGACACTGCAAAAACTGCTATCATTATTGCGGCAATAATTGCCATTGTCAGGTGTCTTTTCATTTTTTTCCTTTCCAGGTTTGTTTTATCAATATATTTTTCTTTGAATTCCTGCTTTATTCAGGCATTAAAACAAATGCATGCGCATTTGGATTGGTATTATACTATATAATCCTGAATTGAAATAGAAAAAATTTTATAATTGCCATATCGTCAGATTCGTCTATTTTTACATTTATTAAAAAGTTTTATTTTTTTGAAAAATTATAAGACCAGCTTCCATATTGCCATATCTATTGTAAAAATAGTTATTTGCCTTTATTATTGACAAAATTTTTAAAATAATAAAAAAATTTATTCAAAACGCTGGCAGGAGATTATTGGAAAGAGCAAGAATAAAAGAACTTGGCGAGTATATCCCGGGAATTTTTAACAGTGTTTCCTTAAATAAACTTAAGGAATTTATTGTAATTCCTTATTTTATAAATTGGTACAAAAGCAAACAGTCAAACAAAATATTCCCTCTTTTTTTGCAGGAGCTTTCAGACTTAAACCCTACAAAATTTCAGATTCCGGGAATACTTACCAGAAATCCTTTTTTTGACCATTCGCAAATTAAATATTTTGCCGCTTATAAAAACGGCGCTCCTGCCGGAAGAATCATGGCTTTTATTGACAGTAACTATAATGAACAGCATAAAAATAAGTTTGGCTGGTTTGGCTTATTTGAATCTGAAAATGACCCGGATGTGTCGGAGCTCTTACTTGATACCGCCGTCAAATATCTTAAAGATAACTCATGCGCCATAATCTTAGGGCCGGCAAAATTTAACGCCAGCGGTGAGATTGGCTGCCTTGTTAAAGGATTTGACTGCAAACCTTATTTCATGGAACCATATAATGCCCCGTACTATGGAGATTTTCTTGAAAAGTATGGTTTTAAAAAAGAAAATGACTGGTTCTCAATGAAAACAGATATTGTTCTTGCAAGCAGGTATATGGAGCGAATTGAAAAGCTCCAGGAAAAAGTAAACGGCACAAAAAGAGATATAAGCTCTTACAATGGTTACAATATAAGAAATGTTGATTTTTCAAATATAAAAAGCGAAATCCAGATTATAAGACAACTTTACAACGGGGTGTGGAACCACGGAAACCACCCCCAGCAGTCAATACTTACAGAAAAAGAATTTGATATACTGGCAATGGGTATAAAAGCCGTGGCGCTTGAAGAGCTTCTTTTTATTGTTGAAAAAAATGATGTTCCTGTTGGGGTATCAATCACTCTTCCCAATATAAATGAATTGATTGAAGAATATGATATCAAAAATCCTGGCAGCCCTTCAAAAAGATTGTTCAGCTTAAAAGATTTTAAAAGAGACTTAAGTATATTCAATAATGTAAAAAAGAGATTAAAAGAAAAAAATTTTAAGAGCGCCAGGATACTGATACTGGGTATTAAGGAATCCACTAGAAAAACAGGTATTGATACCCGCCTTTACTATGAAACCTTCAGAACCGCAAGAGAGCTGGGATTTAAAAACGGTTCCGGCTCGCAACTTGCAGACATTAATGCTGATATTTTAAACCCGCTGCTTAAAATTGGTGAAGTTGCAATGACATGGCGGGTTTTCAGCTTAAATGTTTAATATAATCATTAACTTCCGAATTCCGTAAATCAAGAAAATACAAGAATGCTGACGCTGCAAAGCTGAAAGCAAGGAATAAATAGACTGCATTCATCGCCACAAACAGGCTTGATTTTTTTAGAATATAACTTAAGAACCAGGGCGCCGTTAAACCCCCTATCCCTCCGCAAAGGATAATAATTGAAACTATAAAATTCTTTTTATCCGGAAATTTTAAACCTCCTGCTGTAACAGCTAATGGCCATATACCTGACATAAAAAGGCCTGCAAGAATAAATGAAATAATTATCAGCGCACTATTTTTTACATATATTCCTGCAACAAGAAAAATAATTGTTAAAAGTATTACTGCATTAAGGAGTTTTAAAATATTTATCCGTTTTGAAATAAATCCTATGACTATTCTTCCTGCAATTGCTGCAAACCAGAAAAATGAGAATACCTGGCCGGCCATAATTTCAGAAAATGACCGGTCCAGCCTTAAGAAAGTCGAGATCC
>JACVJB010000088.1 GCA_015711775.1 Actinomycetota bacterium
TCTTAAAGTATGTATATATTTTTATCAAGAAAAATTATGAAAAATTTTATATGAATTTTAGAAATTGTATATAAATGATAATAAGTTTTTCAGCGTAATAAAATAACTAATTTTAAAAAATTGTAATATAATAAAACAAATTAATTATTGAGAAAGGAACAGGCAGTGGCTAAAGTTTTTTTGATTACTTCACATTACATGGGAGTCCTTTTAATAGACGAGATACTAAGCGCCGGAGATGAAATATCAGGCATTGTTGCATGGCCTGATTCGGCAGGCTGGTATGTGCCGGTGGAATATGATGTCAGAACAAAAGCTTTCCAGAACTATTTGCCGCTTTATGAACCGGAACCAAAAAAATTAAACAGCCGCGAGTTTTTACAGGTGATAAAAAAATTAAAGCCTGACTATATAGTTTCCGGATATTATCCCCAACTGTTTTCCAGTGAACTTCTTTCAATACCTCAGGGAGGGTGTGTAAACTTTCATCCTACAGGATTACCCAAATTCAGGGGTTTATCCCCCTATTTTACCCACATGCTTTTTGGTGATAAATATAATTCTATTACAATGCACTGGCTCGATGAGGGGGCTGATACAGGAGATATTATTGCCCAGGCTTCTGTTGAAATACTTAAAGATGATACAGGGTTTACCTGCGGCCACAGGCTAACTGAAGCCGGGGCAGAAATTTTCAGAAAATACTGGCCTATGGTAAAAGCCGGTACAGCTCCAAGGATAAAACAGGACCAGTCAATGGCCTCTGTTTTTAATTTTGATTGGTCTATTGCTGAAATTGACTGGACCAAAGATGCGATAGACATAAAAAATTTAATTAAAAGCATCTCAAAACCTTTAAGCGGCGCGTGGACAACTATAGGCAAAAATAAATTATATGTCTGGAATGCTGAAATTGCAGAAAAGCCAGACATTAAAAACAGCGCTTCCATAGAACCTGGCTATATTTATGCAATCACTGGCAAAGGCTTATGTGTTAAATGCGGAAAAGGCAGCCTTGTTTTAATAGACCTTGATTTAAATAATAATAGCGTCAGCCCGCTTGGCTTACTCATGGATCTGGGAAAGAATTACAGTATTAAGCTTGGCAAGTAAGACGTTTTTTATATAAATTGTATTGTTAAATGGATGCTTTAATCCCTGCAAGTTTCTCATATAGATCCTTGTTCCTGTTGTAAAGCTCAAGAAACAGCGGGTAGTATTTCTTATAGATTTCTGTATTTGCCCTGTCAGGCTCTATCTTTTCCCCAACTTCGATCCACTTCCTTGCAATATTAAAATCTTTAAATATCCCTACTCCTACTCCTGCAAGTATTGCATTTCCAAAGGGTGCCCCGCTTGAATTTTTCATGTAGACGCCCGGTATTTCGAGCATATCGCAGACTATCTGCCTCCATAGCCTTGATCTTGCGCCTCCTTCACTCATCACAATGGGAAGATTTATTTTAATGCCGCTTTGTTTTATGATATTGAAATTATTCCTGAATGCATACCCGGTACCCTCCATTATTGCCCTTATAAAATGGCCTCTTGTATGATTGAAGGAAAGGCCGAAAATAAGGCCCCTTACGTAAGGGTCCCAGATAGGGGTTCTCTCTCCCTGAAAATATGGAAGAAGTAAAAGCCCGTCAGAACCTGGATTTATTTTTTCAGCTTCAATATCCATAATTTTAAAAGGATCAATTCCAAGATCATTTGCAGCATTAACTTCAGCTACTCCAAGATTGTCCCTGTAATACCTGTATATGCCGCCGCATAACTGCGCAGACAGAGTCGTATAAGTGTTTTTTGAGTCTGCTGTGTGAATTATCATTATCATGTTTTTTGTAAAGCTTTCTTTTTTGTGTACAATCCCAAGCACTCCTGCTGTGCCCATTACTACTGATGCATCCCCATCTTCGACAGCTCCTCCCGCAACCCATGCTGCGTTACAGTCAACAGTGCCTGCAACAACCGGAGTTCCTTCTGCAAGAAGTGTGCGAGCTGAGGCCTCTTTTGTTACATAACCTATTACCTGTTCGCATGGAAATGCCTCAGGGAGTTTATCCGGATCTATATTTATTTCTTTAAGCATTTTGGCGTCCCATATTTTTTTGCGCACATCAAACGCAATTCCGCAAAGAGAGGCATTGGAATAATCAGTAACAGCAACTCCTGTTAGCCTCATTGCAGGATAGTCAGCAGCAGTCTGCATTTTATAAGTTCTTTTATAAAGTTCAGGTCTGTTGTCTCTTTCCCACATAAGCTTTGTTACTGCATAATATGGGTCCGTTGGATTTGCAGATAAATTAAAGATTCTCTCCTCGCCAATATTATCTTTAAGCCACTGGCACTGTGCTGTTGAACGCCTGTCCATCCAGATATGTGCAAGCTGCAGGGGCTGAAGGTCTCTGTCAACTAGTATGCAGGCAGGAGAAAGCGCTGATATTGAAACCCCTTTTATGTCTTTGGGGTTTACCCTTGAATCAGTTATAGCTTTTGCTATGGTATCAGCCACAGCATTGTAGTACCATTCAGGGTCATGCTCAGCATAGCCCAGGTTATTAGTGATAAGCGGATATTCTATAAAATGCTGGCCCAGCACATTTCCCTCTTTATCGATAACAACTGACTTGGTACCGCCTGTACCAACGTCTGAGCCCACCAGATAATCAGGCATAATTTCCTCCAGATTTATAAATTTTAATACTAAAAAATAATTAACAGATTATAAGCAACTCTACGTCAGCTACACCAGTCAATCATCATGCTTGCATACACTTTGGCTGCTGATATAACATTCTCTATTGATACATATTCGTCATTTCCATGAACCGACCAGCTTATCGAACCGGGCCCAAAGACCACTGACGGAACTCCATTATTATTCAGGTATGTAGCATCACAAACTGCTTTAAACCCTGAAACCACAGCAGCTTTCCCGGTAGCGTCTTCAATGGATTTTATGGATGAAATAACTCCCGGGTGATCAGCAGGCGTATTAAAACCAGGCCAATCCTGAATTACCGGCATGTTAAGCTGAGGCGGATTTTGCCTTAACCAGTCATCTGTTGAAGCTATCGCTTTTACTGCCTGCCTTATTTCCTCAAACAACTGTTTTTTTGTTATAAAATGATCAGGATACCAGATGCAATAAGTATACTTGGCATGCGCGGGCACAGTACCAAGATATTCTCCCACCTCTACAAAAGAAGGATTTATTGTAAAAACACCGACACCCTGTTTATCATGTACAGGGCTGCCTCCTGAACCAAGCACAGGATCTCTGAAGCGATGATTAAATTGCTCTTCCAAATCATAAAAATACTGAGCAAATTTTAAGGATTTTTTGAAAGCATCAACCCCTACAGTTTCTCCGCTTGGCACTCCATACGGCTGCGGAAAAATAACCTGGTTCCTGCTTGAAGTATGAGTTGGCTTACCTTTAATAATGAGCTCGATAAAGACAAGTGATGATGAAATGATTTGCAGTTCCATATCAGAACACTCGCATACAACGCCAAAATCAGCAGTATACCCCTTTTTTATGCATTGAACGGTACCAAGCTCTTCTGCCATTTGAGACTCTTCGCCTGCAGCAGCTTGAAGAACTACATCCCCCTTCAATTTGATGTTGCAATCTTTCACAGCTTTCATCGCCCAAACTGCGCTTGTTACCCCACCTTTCATGTCGCTGGTACCTCTTCCAAAAACTTTTCCATCTTTAACAACTGGCTTGAAGGGATCACAACACCAAAGGTCAGGTTCGGCAACTGGCACCACGTCCATATGTCCATTAAATAAAATACTTTTACCTCCACCCGTTCCTTTATTTACTGCGCAGACATTAGGATGTTTGCCTTCAGGATCAACAGCAAATTTTTCTACCTTATCAAAATTAAAATCATTTAATTTTCCTGCAAGAAAATCCTGCACAAGTTTGAGATCACCGCCATCACCGGTATTTATCGATGGCCTTGATACCAGGTCTTTAAGAAAATCAACTAATTTATCCCTTTCGGATTCAATGTAATCAAACACTTTATTCTTGATTGACATTGGATTCATCCCTTTCTTAATATTTTCTTATTGTAAAATTATATATATTGGACTCAAGTCAATCTGCTTTATTTAAATAATACTGTAAAAACACTATTTTAAATAAAAATGTTAAGAATATTAGTGTTTATATAGTATTACTTAGAGTACAATTCAAAATAGCCATTTGAAAACAATGCCTGGAATAAGGAGGAAAAAATAATTTGCCCCCCTATTCCAGCCATAAAAACACCGGCATAATACCGGTTCATCTTATTTATTCCATTTTAAAGTTTTTCGCATCAGCTTCAACCGCTGCATGGTCAAAATCATTGTAATATTCTACAAATTCATTTGTCCAGAGTGTTGTAACATCAATGTCATCTGTCAATATGCCTATTTCCATCATATATTTTTTAACCAGATTCCATTCATCCACATTGTGCCAACCATAACCTTTGGTTTCTGTATCTTTATCGTTTGTAATATATACAAGAGCCTCAATTGAAGGCAGTGCCTGTTCCATAGTAAGTTTAATTGCCGGGAACTGAGCAAGGACTATTTGAGTAGCAGCTTCAGGATTAAGCTTAGTAAAGTAAAGAGCCTGAGCATATGCGCGTCCGAACGCTTTGATTAGTTCCGGATCTTCGCTGAGTCTTTTTTCAGTTACAACAACACTGTTTGCACAGCCTGGAATATAAGGCTCTCCGTCAATATAATCAAACTCAAGCCCCTGTCCTGCCCAGAGCTGGAATTCTTTCTGCCATGTGAGAACTGCATCTGCCTGACCCTGGTCAACCATCTGTGCCCTGCTTTCGCCACCAACTACATAATTAACATCTTCAGGTTTGAGCCCCGCAGCAACAATAAACTGGTTTGATATCGCATCCCATGCAGCATCTCCAAGCGAGATTGTTTTTCCTTTAAGATCTTCGATTGTCTTAATATCGCTTCCAGCCTTGACACAGAATCCAAATATCTGCCTTGTATCAACCTGGAATATTGATTTTAATGGCAGTTCCTGATCTCTTCCAACCATCTGAAATCCAGGTGAAGGAATTGCAAATTCAGCCTGATCTGCAGCAAGCATTTTAATATCAGTGGTGCCATATGACTGCTCGATGCTTAAATCAAGGCCCTGCTGCGCAAAATATCCCATCTTTAAACCTGCCCAAACATGCGCATCATCAAGAACTTCAAGAGATCTTGGTAAAACATACTTTACCTGACGAAGTTCTTTGGGAGCTTCCGTTGCAGCTGATGCTTCCTGTGAAGCTGCTTTACATCCAGCAAAAGAAAAGCTCAATACGATACAGATGCAGAAGACTGCAACAAGTATCACTTTTAATTTTTTCATCTTTTTTCCTTTCTTCTTTTTTAAATATAGCCTTTTTGTCGGAATAAGCCTGATGCTTCTAAATCAATTTTTAAAAAGTTTTCACCTCCTATTCATAATCAATCCGTCAGCATAAAACTTATCCAAACCTGTAATGGCCTTTATGAAACACTTTTAAATATAACTTTCTTTTCATGTCCCTGCGTTATTTGCTCTGAAATTACTTTCTTCATAAATATAACTGATACTAATT
>JACVJB010000089.1 GCA_015711775.1 Actinomycetota bacterium
TGCTGTTGGAGTACTTGTAGGTGTTGGGCCAGGAGCTGCGTGCACTACGCGGCAGGTTCTCGGCATTGGTGTTCCTCAGGCTACAGCAATAGCAGACGCGGCAGCCGCAAGATCCAGGCATCTTGAAGAAACTGGTAAATATGTTCTTGTAATAGCTGATGGAGGTATGAGAACGGGTGGCGATATTGCAAAAGCAATAGCATGCGGCGCTGATCTTGTTATGATTGGCGCTCCACTATCACGCGCAGTTGAAGCGCCCGGCAAGGGCTATCACTGGGGTATGGCCACATTTCATCCGGATTTGCCGAGGGGCGCAAGGGTAAAGACAGATGTTGTTGCAACTCTAAAAGAAATACTTGTTGGCCCGGCGCATGAAAACGATGGCACATTAAATCTTTGTGGAGCCCTGCAGACTTCAATGGCAACATGCGGCTATCTTAATATTAAAGAATTCCAGAAAGCTGAAGTAATGGTGGCCCCCACAATAAAAACTGAGGGCAAGTTTCACCAGCAGACCCAGAAAATAGGGATGGGTTAGAATATCAAATAAAACATATAAAATGACTTATTTATAAGGAAAATTAAATGGAGAATATTATAGTACTTGACTTTGGGGGACAATACAGCCAGCTCATTGCAAGAAGAATAAGGGAACTTAGAGTTTATTCTGAGCTTCTTCCATATAATACCAGTGTCGAAGAAATTAAAGCAAAGAATCCTTCAGGAATAATATTCTCAGGTTCTCCAGCCAGCATATCTTCAAGAAATAAAAATGAAAAGAAACTAAACACTTTTGAAAAAGAATTTAACGCAAAAAATGCGCCTGAAGTACTGCCGGAAATATTGAAGCTTGGAATTCCTGTGCTTGGCATATGCTATGGGATGCAGCTGATCGCCCATCTTCTCGGGGGAAACGTTTCGGGCACAGGAAGCAATGAATTCGGGAAGACAGAAATCGATCTTGTAACTTCCAGTCCGCTTTTTAAAAATCTTAAACAGACCGAAATATGCTGGATGAGCCACAGGGACAGTGTGACTGAGGTCCCAAACAGATTTAAAGTTATAGCTTCAACCCCTGCGCTGCCTATAGCAGGAATTGAGAATAGAAGCAGCAGAATTTATGGAATACAGTTTCATCCTGAAGTCATACATACTCCGTCAGGAACGGAAATACTGAAAAATTTTTTATTCAATATTTGCGAATGCACCCCTTCATGGACAATGGTGTCCATAATTGAAAGCCAGATCTCAGAAATTAAAAATTCAGTCAAAGATGGAAATGTAATATGTGCCTTAAGCGGCGGTGTTGATTCAACAGTAGCAGCGCTTCTTGTGCATAAAGCTGTAGGTAAAAAACTCACATGTATATTTGTTGATCACGGGCTGCTTCGGTTTGGTGAAAATGAGCAGGTGGAAACCACCTTCAGGAAGAATTTTAAAATAAATTTTATACATGTTAAGGCAAAAGAAAGATTTCTTTCAAAATTAAAAGCAGTAGACGATCCCGAGGAAAAAAGAAAAATAATCGGCAATGAATTTATAAGGGTTTTTGAAGAGCAGGCCGGGAAAATAAAAGATGTTGAATACCTGGTACAGGGCACATTGTATTCTGATGTTATTGAAAGCGGGACAGGAGTTGCTGCTAAAATAAAGTCACATCACAATGTCGGGGGGCTTCCTGCAGATATGAATATAAAGCTGATTGAACCTTTAAGGCAGCTTTTTAAAGATGAAGTAAGAAAGCTCGGAATAGAGCTGGGACTTTCAGAGGAAATCGTAAGAAGGCAGCCATTTCCAGGTCCTGGCCTTGCAATACGCATAATAGGCGAAGTTACAGAAGAACGCCTTGAGATACTTAAAATGGCTGATAAAATAGTTCTTGAAGAAATAAAAAGGGCAAATCTTTATGATAAAATATGGCAGTCTTTTGCAGTCCTTCCGGCAATAAAAAGTGTCGGAGTTATGGGTGATGAAAGGACATATGCATATCCTGTGGTAATCAGAGCCGTAAACAGTGAAGATGCTATGACTGCAGACTGGGTCAGGCTGCCTTATGAAGTGATGGAAAGACTGAGCAACAGGATTATAAACGAAGTTAACGGAGTTAACAGGGTCGTTTATGATATAAGTTCAAAACCGCCCAGCACCATAGAATGGGAATAATTTAAAGTATTTAAAAAGGGGTAATTGCGATGGAAGAGGATTTTAAGAAAAAGTTAAAAAAATACAGAGATGACATTGACAAAATAGACAGGGGACTTGTGGAGCTTCTTAATAAAAGGGCAGAAATAGTTTCAAATATCAAAAAACTTAAAAGCATTCAAGACATGCCTTTATATGATGCAAAAAGGGAAGAGGACCTGATAAATAATATTGTCAAATATAACAAGGGACCTCTGTATAATGATAACATAATCCAGATTTTTGAATCTATTTTACGCAATGTGCAGATACTTGAAAAGGACGAGACTTTATAAACAGAAAGTATTTTTATGGATGAAAAAATAAACACTAAAAAAGACACAGTTAAAGACAAACCAGCCCAAAACAGCAGCGGCAGACTTGTAGTTGATGGATACATTACAATAATAGCCGGTCCATGCGCCATTGAAAGCCGCGCCCAGCTTGACGGCATCGCTGCCCTTATAAAGGAGAGCGGGCTTAAGTATTTAAGGGGAGGGGCATATAAACCCCGTACTTCACCATACAGTTTCCAGGGACTTGAAAGAAAAGGTCTTGAATATATAAAAGAAATTGCTGAAAAATATGATTTAAAAGCAGTAACCGAAGTCACTGATGCTGATAAAGTTGATATAGTAGCAGAGTATGTTGATGTTCTTCAGATAGGAACCCGGAACATGTCCAATTTTGCGCTACTGAAAAAAGTTGGCAAAGTTGTTAATGAAATGAAAAAATCAGTAATTTTAAAAAGAGGCTGGGGCTCCACTATAAAAGAGTGGCTGCTGGCGGTTGAGTATATTACCTCGCAGGGACATGCTGAAGTAGTGCTCTGCGAAAGAGGCATAAGAACTTTTGAGCCATACACAAGGTTTACCCTTGACCTTTCTGCAGTCCCGGTTATAAAAAAATTAAGCAGGCTGCCAATAATTATAGATCCGTCTCACGCAGTCGGCCAGAGCGACCTTGTGGTTCCAATGAGCAGAGCTGCAATTGCAGTAGGGGCAGACGGTTTGATTGTAGAGGTTCACACGGACCCGGAAAAAGCTCTTTGCGACGGCCAGCAGGCATTAAATGCCCACCAGACAAAGGAAATGCTTACCCAAATCGAGTACATAGCAAAGTTTTTTGGCAGGAAAATAAGATAATTGCAATTTACGGAATCGGTTAATTTTGGAACTGGAAAAATGCCTCAACAGCGCGCAGCTTAAAGCTGTAAAAAGTATAAAAAACCCGCTGCTTGTAATAGCCGGCGCAGGCAGCGGCAAAACAAGGGTGCTCACCTATAAAATATCCTATCTTATCAGGGAAGCCGGGGTTGACCCTTTTAATATTCTTGCAATTACTTTCACAAATAAAGCTGCAAAGGAAATGAAAAAAAGGGTAATTGAACTGGTGGGAAAGATTGGAGAAGTGATGTGGGTGAGCACATTTCATTCTTTCTGCGCAAGAATTTTAAGAAACGAAATTTATCACAAAGGTATTTCATCAAACTTTGTTATTTATGATGATTCCGATCAGGTTGGCCTGACCGCAAAATGTCTTTCAGAGCTTAATATTGACAGTAAGCGTTTTCTGCCAAGAGCAGTGCATTCAATAATATCGGATGCTAAAAACAGGCTTATAAACTGTGAGGAGTATAATGACAGGGCAACAGATTATTATGAAAAAACTGTAGCAAGGGTATACCCTCTTTATCAGCAAAAACTGATTAAGGCAAATGCAGTGGATTTTGATGATCTTCTTATGTATACTGCAGAAATTTTAAAAGAATATCCTGAAATAAAGGAAAAATACCAGGAAAAGTTCAGGTATATTTTAGTAGATGAGTTTCAGGACACAAATATTGCCCAGAATGAAATAGTTCTTTTACTCGCCGAGAAGTATAAAAATGTTTATGTTGTGGGAGATGATGACCAGAGCATATACAGCTGGAGGGGCGCTGAAATTGAAAACATCATAAGTTTTGATAAAAACTTCAAGGATACAGAAATAATTAAACTGGAACAGAATTACCGTTCAACAAAGACAATACTGGAAGCGGCAAACAGCCTTATTTCAAATAACGGAAGCAGGAAAAACAAAAAACTCTGGACAGAAAATACTGAAGGGGATTTAATTTCAAAGTTTTCGGCAGCCGATGAAAAAGAAGAGGCATCATTTGTAATTTCAGAGATAAAAAGACTTACAGAAAGTAAAAATAAAAAATACCGTGATTTTGCAGTATTTTACAGAACCAACGCGCAGTCAAGGGCAGTTGAGGAACAGCTTATAAAAGAAGGCATTCCTTATAAAATATACGGAGGACTCAGATTTTATGACCGCAGGGAAATAAAGGATATGCTTGCTTATTTAAAGCTAATTTCTAATCCGAAGGATATAATGAGTCTTCTAAGGATAGTAAATGTTCCCGGAAGAAAAATCGGAAAAGCAACTCTTTCTGAAGTGGAAAAATTTGCTGCTGCAAATCATATAACTTTTATCGAAGCATTTTACAGAAACAGCGAGATTGAGTCTTTAAGCGAGGCTGCTAAAAAAAGAATAGATGAGTTCATTGAAATGATGGGTAATTTTCGGGGTGTTGCATCAAAAGGCTGTAAAATTTATAAACTTCTTGAAAAAATCTGGACAGATACAGGATATATGCTACAGCTTGAGAATGAAAATACAATTGAAGCGGAAAACAGACAGGAAAATTTAAAGGAGCTTTTGACAGTAACAAAGGAATATGATTTAAAATCGACAGAAACTGCAAAAGATGCGGCAATATCAGTTCTTGAAGGATTTCTTGAAGAAATATCGCTTATTACAGATATTGATAATTATGACACTGGTTCTGACGCAGTTGTGCTTATGACATTGCATAATGCAAAAGGTCTTGAATATCCTGTAGTCTTTATTATTGGAATGGAGGACGGTATTTTTCCCCATTCAAGAAGCATGGAGAGCATATCAGAGCTCGAGGAGGAAAGAAGGCTTTGCTATGTAGGCATAACAAGGGCTCAGGAGAAAGTCTATCTGGTGTGTGCGGCCAGCCGAAGCATATTTGGCAATACAAGTTACAGGAATGTTTCAAGATTCTTAAAAGAAATTCCAAAAAATCTTATCAGGGATGAAAACGCAGGGCCGGAGAATATTAAGAAATCAGCCGGTTTTGCCAGAAGCGCAGCATTTTATAAAAAACCTCCGGATGATGATATGTGGGCTGATTATGCAAGTAATGAAAGCACGGTATATCCGGAATACAGGGAGGGTGATTTTGTTGTACATAAAATGTGGGGCAAAGGCAAAATTCTTAAAACATCGGTATTGAAAGATGATGTCGAACTGGAAGTGTTTTTTGATAAAACAC
>JACVJB010000090.1 GCA_015711775.1 Actinomycetota bacterium
TTTATCTTTTTTTAAAAAATGCCTCCATACTGCAGTGTAAAGCGAAGCAGTTGTATTGACAATGTTAAATGGCACTGTAGGGTAACTTTTAAGCGGCAATCCCTTGCTGTACCAGTTATTAAGTGTTTTTCCCCAATATCCGAATTCCCACTTTACGGTACTTATTTTTTTGTTTAGGCGCGCGCATTCGATAAATTTTTCTCTTGTGTCCATAAATCACCTGCTGTAAGAATTTTTAAATTTTATTTTAAATCAATCCTTTTTTTCTGTAATACTCTGTAGCTTCTTTTAGTATGCTGTCAATTTCTTTGTCCTGCTGCGGTGTTAATGGAACAGGTTTATATGTGGATACTATTTCCTCATATTTTTCTTTAGCCTTATCAATAGCTGTTTTTTTGCCTGTATTTATCCATTCCTGGTAAGACGATTTATCAAACATTTTAGGCATATAGTCCTCTGTTTTCCACATGGTCCTTGTCTGTTTTGAATTCAGGAAAGTTCCGCTGCTTCCCACTTCCTTAATCACATCAAGCCCTATTGTTTCATCAGTTACAGTAAATCCTTCCACAATTCGCCCGATTGTTTTTGCTACATCATCATCAAGTATCGCAAGAACAGGATTATATGCGAGCTCGGCAGTAACCCCGCCGTGAAGGACTATAAGATTTGCGCCTGAAAGCGCAGACGCTGTAGCCAGCGGAAGCTTTTCAGCCCCAAGCTGGTAATCAATTATTTTAGCATTGGAAAAAGCTGAACCGGTATTGTTTACCGGTATGTTATAGTGATAATGCCAGATCTGGTTATATGCCATCTGGTGAAGCGCAATGGCAGCGGAGCCGAAATTTAAATCGCCTGTCTGCATATTCATGGCGGAGACAAAGTTATTGGCAATAATCCCGCATCCGGGTTTTATGCACTGCAGAAGAACAATAATTGCCAGAAGTTCAGCGTTATGCGAAACAGATGCGCCTGCAATTGTTATCGGGTGAGAGCCTCCCATGATTGAACCGGAAGCTATATAAATCGGAAAACCCGCATCCAGGTAATGAAAAGCAGCATTGCATGGATCCTCTGCAAGTGACAGCGGAGCCGCACCTTCAACACAGCCCATTATTTGCGCTCCCACTGCCTGGGCAATTTTAGTTTCCCATATAAAAGAGTCCGTAGGCTGCGCTCCCCTTGAAGGTTTTGTTGAGAAGCGGTGCCTCTGCGCGCATGATACCGGACAGCTCATGACAGGAGGGACACCCTCCAATTCAAAATATGGAGTATATGAAGGATAGACATTTACTGACTCAAGATAATCCGACACCATAACTCCAATATTATTCTGTTCAAGAGTAGGCATGCTCACAATGCCTGTATCAATATCAACATGCCTTGCCCCTGCTGAATTCATAAAGTACAATGTATTGCCCCCAAGACGTATGCTTTTTTCCGGGTCTCTTGCTCTTAGCAAAAAGCTTGAAGGCGTTTTTGAAATTGCCCATTCAACCAGGCTTGGAGGGATTTTTGCTGTCATTGTATTATAATCTACAATACAGCCGTGCTCTTCTAAAAGCTTTAAGGCTCTTTGTGATTCGTATTTAAAGCCGACTTCCTCGAGAACATTTAAAGATGCTGAATGAATCTGCTCAACCTGGGAATCCGTTATTATTTTTACCGGTTCAAAATTTAATTTATATCCCTTTTGCATAATTGCTCCTTATAATCAGTCAATATATGATTTTTTTATGTATAAATTCACTATCTGCGGATCGTTACTCTATGCCCATGAATCTTCTGCAGATTTTAACCCCTTCAGGAGCTGTTGACCCGTATCCGTCTGCTCCTATGGAGTCGGCAAATTCCTGGTTTATCGGGCTTCCTCCAACAATTACTTTAACCCTGTCCCTTATTCCTGCATCCTTTAAACCCTCAATTACTTTTTTCTGCTCCATTGCAGTTGTTGTAAGAAGAGCCGACATTGCAAGAATATCTGCATTTTCATCCTTTACGGCTTTTAAAAAATCTTCGCCCTTTACATTTATACCCAGATCAATAACTTTAAACCCGGCAGCATACAAAAGCGTTGCAACCATCCCCTTACCTATTGAATGAATATCTCCAAACACTGTGCCAATGACAACTTTACCTACAGAAGACTCGCTGCCTCCCTGTTTTTCAATTGCTTCATTTATAACGGGAAATGCTTTTTTTAAAACTTCAGAAGCGCACACCAGATCAGGAAGGAACAGGTCGCCTTTGCCGAATCTATCGCCCACATCCCTGATTGCCTCAGTTAAAGCATTTGCCGCCTGTAGGGGATCAGTTCCTGACTCAATAGCGTCTTTTGCTGTTTTTTCAGCGCTGTCAATATCAAAATTAAGTACAATGTCTTTTAACTGCTGTAAAAAATCTGCCATCAATTTCTCCTTTTTGATTAATTTTTATTTTTAATCCTTATTTTGGTGGAGCTGTAGAGCCCCTCACTATAATTTCAGTTTCAAGAACAATATTCTTATTATCCACTTTTTTGCCTTCAATTATATCCAGTAAAAGATTTGCTGCTGTTGCCCCCATTATTTTTTTTGGCTGTTTTACTGTAGTTAAAGGAGGATCTGAAAATTCACATATGATTTCATTATTAAAGCCCATAACTGACACATCTCCCGGAACTTTTAGGCCAAATTCCTTTAATGCATGAATTGCGCCAATTGCAAGAAAATCAGCAAGATTGAGATATGCCGTTGCAACTTTTTTTTCCTGGACCCTTCTTTTGATTAAGGTATATGTGGCCTTGAGTTCATCAAGACGCATAAGATCGTCAATTATTACAATATCCGGGTCATATTCAATATTATTCTGCTCAAGCCCGGCGCAGTACCCTTCATATCTTCTTCTTATTGTTGTCTGGTTTTTAAAAGGAAAAGTAATAAAGCCTATCTTTCTGTGGCCAAGATCATGAAGATACTGAAAAGCATTCTGCATGGCAATTTTATTATCTATAAGTACCGATGGTATCTCACTGTCTTTAAGCTCCCTGTCAAGCACTACAACCGGTATATTTGACAGGTGCGCCTTTTTAATATGGCCATATGAATCATATCCGCAAAAAAACATAAGCCCGTCAATTGTCTGGTCCAGCATTGCATTCATTTGCCGTTCTTCCTCATAAATATCATAGAATGTACATCCCAGTATCAGAGTATAATTTCTTGATCGGGCAACCTCTTCAATGCCCCGCAGCACCTGCGCAAAAAATGGCTGCGATATGTCGGGCAAAATTACTCCAAGAGTTCGAGTACTCTTGGTGCGCAGGCCCCTTGCAATAATATTTGGCCTGTAGTTTAGTTTTTTTATTGCCTTTTTTACGGCTATAGTTGTTTTATCTGAAACGAACTTAGTTTCATTTATAACATGAGATACTGTTGATATTGCAACGCCTGACTCTTTGGCTATATCTTTAATAGAAGGTTTTTTTAAAGATTTTTTCATGCTTAATATATAACAGAAAAACGTTTTTCTGTCAATATATAAAATATCTGGCATTTTCTTTATTATTGCATACAAAGCATACAGCACTACTCTGCTGTTATAAGCAAATTATCCCCCATATATTTTTTATAATAGTATAAGTATTATGTTATTATTAAAGTTAAATTAAGTGTACTGTTTCCCTTCCGGCTCAGCGAAAGGAACAACCGTAAATATGGACAAAAAAGAAATAATTGCTGTTTTAAATGAAACAGGAACTCTATATGAGTTAATAGGTGAGAACTTCTTTAAAATACGGGCCTACCAGTCTGCAGCAAGAGCGCTTGAAGTATCTGATATCAATTTAAATACTGAAACTAAGGAAAATGAGCTTATAGCTATTAAGGGCATAGGCAGCAGTATAGCCTCCCAGATCATTAAAATGTTAAGAGGCGAAAAGCTGGATTTATACCAAAACCTTAAATCATCCATTCCTTCCGGCCTTATTGAAATGCTGAAAATACCAAAACTTGGGCCCAAAAAAATAAAATATCTTTATGATGAAACGGGTATTTCAGATATCGGCCAGCTTGAAGCAGCATGCATTGAAAACAGAATAGCAGCACTTCCCGGTTTCGGTAAAAAAACACAAGATAATATACTTCACGGAATAGAGATGGTTAAGAAATATAGCGAAGCCTTTCTTTACAGCGTTGCTGCGGAGCAGGCGGAAATAATACTTAATCAGTTAAAAAGCTCTAAAATCATTACGCACAGCAGCATTGCCGGAAGCCTGAGAAGGAAAAAAGGTGTCGTAAAAGATATTGACATAGTTGCCTGCTCGCAAAAGCATGATGAAGCGATGGATCTTTTCACAGGCCTGGCCCAGGTAAGTGAAATTATTTCAAGGGGAGATACTAAGTCATCAATAAGGCTAAAATCAGGTATTAATGCAGATTTGAGGATTGTAAAAGATTACCAGTACCCTTATGCTCTTCATCATTTTACAGGAAGCAAAGAACACAATACAGCCATGAGATCGATTGCGAAAAAATCAGGCATAAAAATGAATGAATACGGGCTTTTTAAAAATAATAAGCTGATTAAATGCAGGAATGAAAAAGAAATATTTTCTGTATTTAATATGGACTATATTGAACCTGAATTAAGGGAAAATACAGGCGAAGTTGAGTCGGCAGTTTTGCACAAACTTCCCAATCTGATAAATTAAAAAGATATAATGGGGCTTTTTCATTTCCACACCGATAAATCTGACGGAAATATGAGTTTAATGCAGGCAGTATCCCGTCTTATTGAAATGGGATTTTCTTATTGCGGCGTTTCTGATCATTCAAAAACAGCAGCTTATGCCGGAGGTATTGCTGATGAAAATATTGCAGGATATATTGAAAGCATTAACGCTTTAAAAAAAGAATTTAAAGAATTTACAGTATTTTGCGGGATAGAGTCTGACATTCTTGCAGACGGCAGCCTTGACTACAGTGACGAAATACTTTCCCTTTTTGATTTTGTAATAATAGCGGTGCATTCCAATTTTAATATGAACCGCAGCAGGATGACAGAGCGTATAATAAAGGGGATGCAAAACAGGTTTGCAACAATACTTGCTCATCCTACAGGAAGGCTTTTGCTTGCAAGGGATCCTTATGATGTTGATATCACTGCAATTATAGATGCTGCCGGCATTTACAATATTGACATGGAAATAAATGCAAGCCCTTTCAGGCTGGACCTTGACTGGCAGAACTGCAAATACGCAAAGGAAAAAAATGTGAAAATTTTTATAAATCCTGATGCCCACAGCCTTGAAGGATTTAACGATTACAGATACGGCGTCAATGTTGCAAGAAAAGGCTGGCTTGAAAAAACCGATATTGTAAATACCTGGAGCGCTGAAAAAGTGGCCCTGCATTTAAAACAGGAAAAAGCGAATAAGTTGACAGGATAAACAAGCTTTAATAATAAAACTTCTACTATGTAAAATAAATTTATAATAAGGTACGAATCTGGATCAAAAAACTACTAAAATTCAATAATTTTGCCT
>JACVJB010000091.1 GCA_015711775.1 Actinomycetota bacterium
GCGGAAATATTATTTTTCACGGATTTTGCGGATGTTCCGCATGAAGTTATTTTGGAGTTTATGCAGCTTTTTAGGCTGATGGAAGAATAAAAGTCACTTCCAAAATATGGCGAGTATTGCTTCAATTTGTCCAAAGGCAACTCTGCAAGTAAAATACCACTTTCAATGCAGTATCTCACTATTTTTCCTGTTATATGATGGGCGCTGCGGAAACTTTCCCCTTTTTTAACAAGGTAATCGGCAGTATCTGTTGCATCCATAAAACCGGTAACCCGGAAGCTGCTGATGTCTGCAGTTTTAAATTCAGTCTTTTCAAGAACACGGGTAAATACTTCAATGCTGTCAAGCGTTTCCTTTTTTGCATTAAAAAGTATTTTCTTGTCCTCCTGCATATCGCTGTTATATGTTGAAGGCAGTCCCTTTATAAGGGTAATAATCTGTGTAAGGCAGCCTGCAACAATTGCGCTTTTGCCCCTTATAAGCTCAAGTGTGTCCGGATTTTTTTTCTGCGGCATTATACTGCTTCCTGTGCAGAACTGTTCGCCTATGTCAACATAAGAAAACTCCTGGCTGCTGTAAATTACCAGGTCCTCACAGAACCTGCCAAGGTTTAACATTATCATTGCGCAGCAGTAAATATAGTCTATTAAATAATCCCTGCTGCTTACTATATCCATGCTGTTTTTGCCAATTCTTTTGAACTTTAAAAGTTCTGCAAGAAGATTTGTGTTAAGCCCATAACCGCTTCCGGCGCAGGCTGCTGCTCCAAGAGGCAGCCAGTCACTATCTTCAAAAACCTGGAGAAGCTTTTTGCAATTGCGGGAAAACTTTTCATAATAAGAAAGAAGATAATGAGAGACCAGCACCGGCTGAGCTTTCTGCATGTGGGTGTATGCAGGCATAGCCAGGCCGGCGCAGCTTGCTGCTTTTTCCAGTATTGTTTGCTGCAGGCACAATAGAAGATTTAAAGCCTCTACTGTAGATTCTTTTATGAATATGAGCTCATCAGTTACTATCTGGTCATTGCGGCTCCTTCCAGTATGGACCTTACCTGCAGCGTCACCTGCAATTGCGCCAAGCTCATATTCCACCAGGCTGTGAATATCCTCGTATTTTCCGGGATAAATTTTTTCCTTTTCAATATTTTCACGAATTGTTTTAAGGCCTGATAGTATCTTGTTCTTTTCATCTGCAGTTATTATGCCAATGTTTTCAAGCCCAATTACATATGCTGCTGTGCCTGTTAAATCCTGCATATAAAGATTTATGTCAATATTTATTGAGGAAGTAAACTTTTCCGCAAGGCTGTCAGGCTCACTTTGAATTCTTCCCTGCCAGATTTTGTCTTTTTTCATTATACTATCCTTTAATTCTGCCTTTTTTCCCCATAAGCTCATATGGATAACCCCAGACCTTAATAAAGCTTTCTGAGTGTTTCGGATCAAAAATATCTCCACTGTCATAAGTTGCAAGATTTAAATCATAAAGCGAATACTCTGATTTGCGTCCGCATACTGCAAAGTTTTTGTATGAAAGTTTTACTTTTACAGTGCCGCTTACATTTTCCTGGCTTTTTTCAATAAATCCCTTAAGGCAATCCATAAGCGGCGTAAACCACAGCCCGTAATAAACCATTTCGGCCATTTTTTCCTCAAGCAGGTATTTATAATGCAAAAGCTCCCTGTCCAGCACCAGGCTCTCAAGCTGCCTGTGCGCTTCAATAATAACAACTGCCGCAGGCGCTTCATAAATCTCCCTTGACTTAATACCGATAAGGCGGTTTTCCACCATATCTGAGCGCCCGATGCCGTAAGGGCCCGCAAGCGTATTTAATATCTTTACCAGGTTTTGTAATTTTTCAAGCTTGCTGTTAAGGGATACAGGCACCCCGTTTTCAAAACCAATTTCAATATATTCAGAGGCTGACGGTTTTTTTGTTATTTTTGTCCATCCATACACATCTTCGGGCGGCTCCTGCCAGACATCTTCAAGTATTCCGCATTCAATGCTTCGACCCCAGAGGTTTTCATCAATGCTGTAGGGGGATTTTTTGGTAACTGTTATTTTTATTCCATGCTTATGAGCATATTCAATTTCCTCTTCGCGGGTAAGCTTCCATTCTCTCAGTGGCGCTATTATTTTAAGCCCGGGATTTAAGCTTCTTATTGCCACATCAAACCTGACCTGGTCATTTCCTTTTGCTGTACAGCCATGGGCAATGGCTTCTGCTTTTTCCTTTTGCGCAACTTCAACAAGCTTTTTTGCAATAAGCGGCCTTGCAAGCGCTGTTGCAAGAACATAATTTTTCTCATATTTCAAATTTGCTTTTATTGAAGGCGATATATAGTCATCTGCAAATTCCTTTTTTGCATCTATTATATAAGCTTTTTGGGCGCCATTCTGGTTCGCTCTTTCATATGCTTCATTTAAATCGTCCGGCTGTCCGCAGTCTATTAAAACTGCTATTACATCCATATTGTAATTTTCTTTTATCCATTTAATGGAGACAGACGTATCAAGGCCGCCTGAATAAGCAAGTATCACTTTATTAGCCATTTTTGTTTTAATTTCCTTTCCTTTTTTTAATAATTGCTAAACAAATCAAGTATTTTGCCTGCGCTTTCTTCACTTTCAATAACACATATAATGGTATCATCACCTGCAACAGTTCCCAGAATTTCAGCAAAGTTGGCTCCATCCAGCGCTGCTGCCACTCCCTGAGCTTCTCCGGGATTTGTTTTTATGACTACTATATTGTTTGCCCTTTCAACCGATATTACATTGCCTGCAAATTTTGCCTTAACCCTCTGAAGCCCAACCTGCGGGTCACTCTGGTATTTTGAACTCAGTGAATAATATTCATTCTGCTGGGAATCCCTTACCTTTACAAGGTTTAAAAATTGCATATCTCTTGAAACTGTAGCCTGGGTGACATTAAATCCCCTTTTTTGTAGTTCAAACATCAGGTTTTCCTGGGATGATATCTTAATATCAGCAATTATTTCCCTTATTGTTTTTAATCTTTCACTTCTTTTCATAATTTTTTAATAGAAATAAGTATTTTTTATTGACCTGTTTAACCCATAAGTTTCCGGCTTTACCGTGCGAACCGGTACATTATTTATTTCTTAAAAGTTTTCAGAAAATAAATACACTAAAAGAGCCTTCTGCGCATGCAGCCTGTTTTCGGCCTGCTGCCACACTGCTGAATGGCTGCCGTCAAGCACTTCAGAGGTTATCTCCTGCCCCCTGTGCGCGGGAAGACAGTGCATGACCTTAACGCCGGGATTTGCATATGCCAGTAATTTGCTGTTTACCTGGAAAGCGGATAGCTCGTTTATCTTTTCTTCAGAGTCTTTATCACCCATGCTGATCCACACATCAGTATAAATAATATCAGCTCCTGCAACAGCTTCAAATGGATTATCAATAATATTTATCCTGCTTTTGCTTTCTTCGGCCAATTGATAGCAATATTGCAGTGTCTCGTAATTAGGCCCGTATTTTGGGCTGCATCCTATAGTTATATTAAGGCCCAATTTTGAAAAAGCAATCATAAGGCTGTTTGACACATTCTTGCAGTCCCCGACATATGCAAATTTCAATTCTTTTTCAAGCAGGCCTAATTCATCTATTGTAAAAAGATCTGATAATGCCTGGCAGGGGTGGTATTTGTCAGTCAGGCCGTTTATAACCGTGATATTTGAATTGTCTGCAAAAACCTGCACTGTTTCATGAGCAAATGTCCTTATTATAAGGCCGTCCAGATACCTGCCAAAAACTCTTGCGCTGTCCTGGATTGTCTCTCCCCTTTTAATCTGCAGCGAAGACGCATCCAGGTTTATGCAGTTTCCGCCAAGCTGGGCAATGGCTACTTCAAAAGAAAGCCTTGTCCTTGTTGAATGCTTATCAAAAAGCATCGCTATGTTTCTGCCTTTTAGCCTGTCGCCAAAGATTTCTTTTTCCTTTTTTATATCCGCAGCAAGGCTCAAAAGATACAGAATCTCATCCCTTGAATAATCTTTAAGTGTTAAAAAGTCCTTCTTTTTTTCAATTTTTATTTTATCTGCGCCAAGATCAATTTTTAAATCCTTCAATTTTATAATCATTCCTTTCGCTTTATTTAAGGGTAAAAACGGTATAAAAAAAAGAACCGTCCCCTTTTTAACTTTTTAATATTTTTTTAAGTTTGCAGCAAGCCATTTTATAAGGGAATCTATATTTCTTTTTGATATAACAAGAGTTGGCAGGAACCTTAATATTGAGGGTGAAACCCTGTTTATCACAAACTTATCAGAAAGCGCAGCATTCACAATTTCCGCTGCAACAGGCTCATATAATTCCATGCCAATCATAAGACCCATTCCCCTGATATCTTTAATGATGCTGTTTTGTATTTTTAGCCTGGCAAGCTTTGACACAAAATATTTTCCAAGGTTAAATGCTCTGTCTGCAAGCCTGTTTTTAATTAGATAATCTATTACTGCAATGCCTGCGGCGCATGATGCGGCATTGCCTCCAAAAGTTGAGCCATGGCTCCCGGGAGTAAACACAGAGCTTACCTCGTCATTTGATACAATGGCCCCCAGTGGCATTCCGCCGCCCAGACTTTTTGCAAGCACCAGTATATCCGGTACAATACCATAGTTTTTAAATGCAAACATTTTACCTGTTCTTGCAAAACCTGTCTGCACTTCATCAAATATAAGAAGTATTTTATTTTCCAGACACAGTGATTTAAGGTTTTTCATAAATTCAATATCAGAAACATTAATGCCGCCCTCACCCTGTATCGGTTCAATAATAACGGCGCAGGTATTGTTGTCTATTTTATCTTTTACTGATTTTATGTCATTTATATCAGCATAGTCAAAACCGTCAAGCAGGGGCTGATAAACTCTCTGCTTTTCCTCCTGGGCAGTTGCCGAAAGCGCTCCCATTGTGCGCCCGTGAAAAGATTTATTAAATGATATTATTTTATACCTGTTATTGCCGAATTTCTCCTTCGAGTACTTCCTTGCAAGTTTAACTGCACCTTCAACTGCTTCTGTGCCGCTGTTTGCAAAAAAGACTTTGGAGCCAAATCCTGTAATTTCACAAAGTTTTTCTGCAAGCCGAACCTGAGGGACATTATAATACACATTTGAAGGCTGTATAATATTTTCAACCTGTTTTTTTATTGCACATATTACTTCTCTGTTGCTGTGGCCTACATTAAGGCAGCCATATCCTGCTATAAAATCAGTATATTTTCTGCCGTTTGCATCCCAGAGATACTGCATTTTAGCTTTGGTAAAAACAACCGGCAACCTTGAATATGTTGGCATTAAATATTTGCTGCCGGTTATAAAAATTTCATTATTTTTATCTTCTGCAATTGCACTCATTAAAACCTTTTCCTTTTTAGCTAAAATTGTATTTAGGCATTTTAAAATATTTATTTATAAAAATCCCGATAAAGCTGTGCCCTAAAGGGTTATCATTGTCCCTATTCCTTTGTCAGTAAATATCTCCACC
>JACVJB010000092.1 GCA_015711775.1 Actinomycetota bacterium
ATTTATGAAAGGACTGTGAAATTTACAGGTATTTGCGGCTTTATAATCGGAAAGCTTGGAAACTTAAAGCCATCCGATGCCTTCATAGACAGGACAATTTCAATGTTTTCCGGCATTACTGACCTTGCAAAAAATACCTGGTCCGATATGCTTTGCGATAGATTTGACATAGATAAAAACAAGCTACCTGCTATAGTAAAGCCCGATTCAATTGTTGCTTACCTTTGCAGCGAAGCTGCTTCCAAATGCGGCTTAAAACCTGGAATTCCGCTTGTTGCGGGCGCCGGGGATAAAGCAGCAGGAAATCTTGGTGTGGGCCTTGTTGAAAAAGGCATGCTTGTTGATGAAGCTGCAACTTATGGCGCCCTTAGTCTTTGCGTTGACAGCTTTGTACCGGACAGGGCATTTAATACGCTTGAAAACCTGCCATCACCCATTGAAGGACTATACACGCCCGGAGCCTACCTGGTTGTATCCGGAGCCACATCAGACTGGTTTACAAAGCTGATGGCAGAATATGAAAGGCAGCAGGCAGAAAGTTCTGCGTCTTCAGTGTTTAAAATCCTTGATGAAAAATCAAAGGATATTCCTCCAGGCTCTAATGGACTTCTTGCAATAAGCCTTCTTGGGGGTAGGGGATATCCAAGTGACCCTGATATAAGGGGTATGTGGATAGGGCACTCGCTTATGCACAGAAAAGAACATTTTTATAAATCAATGCTTGAAAGCTTTGCATATGAATATGCCTTTTACTTAAAAGTTATGAAAAATAATTATCCCGGCATTGATTTTAGAGATGTGATTGTAATGGGCGGGGGTTCACGATCGGATCTTTACAACCAGATAAAAAGTGATGTGCTGGGGCTTACATACTGGCGCCTTAACAGGGATGATTTTGCGCTTCTGGGGGATATCTTAATGGCCGGCAGCGCAGTGGGCGTTTTTAAGGATTTGAAAGCTGCTGCAAAGAAATTCAGCCAAAAAAGGGCTAAATATGTGCCTGATGCAAAAAATAATGAAATATATAAAAAATATTCTGGGCTTTATTTTTCCCTGTTTGACAGAGTAAGGGAAATCTTTACTGATTTAAAAAATGCTTCAAATACATAAGGTGATATTATGACACTGGCATATCTAAAACCATATTTAACAGATGCTGATTTAAACGGTTATGCTATTGGATGTTTTAATATAATTAATCTCGAAAGTATAGATGGCGTTATAAAAGCTGCAGAAAATTTAAGCAGTCCTGTGTGCATAACGATTCATCCTCCACATTTTAAATATACAGATATTGGAGTTGCTGCAGCAGCAGTCAGGAAAGCATCGGAAAAGACATGTGTTCCTGTAATACTGCATCTTGACAATGCAACTGATATTTCACAGATAGTTGATGCGGTAAAATACGGGTTCACATCGGTAATGTTTATCGGTAAACCTGGAATGGATTATAAAACAAAGGTTGAAAAAACCAGCATAGCCTCAGAAATAGCGCATGCTGCAGGCATCATGATTGAGTCTGATATATTGTTAAAAAAGGATACTGCAGACTCTGTGTTCTCCGATACATGGAAACATGCATATATTGAATCAGCTGCCGATTTCTGCAGCAGGACAGTAATAGACATAGTAAGCGCAGATATTGTCAGGCAGGATGTTTCAAACGGACAGAAAGTTCCGGCAATAGATCTTGAACTGCTTGCAGGAATAAAAAAAGCTACCGGCAAATTCATATCTTTGCATGGAGGTTCAGGCGTGCCGGATGATGTGCTGCAGAATGCTTTTAAATCAGGGCTTAATAAAATGCATATATATGGAAGAAGCGCAGACACCGCGATTTCTAAAATAAAAGAATTACTCGGCAGTGGAAGCAGCGACTTAATAGAAATTATGAATGAGCAGAGAAAAGGCTTCAGGCAGGCAGTGGAAAAAAGCATAAATGTTTTTGGAAGTGCTGGAAAATCCACAATTATGAAGCTCGTAAATGAAATTACAGAAATTATTTTAAACAATCTAAGATCATCTTAATATTTTCAAACCTCCAGCAATTCGACCTGTTGAATTATAAGATTTAATATCGTAAAAATAGTTGACAGGCAGCAATATTGTGGTAAAATTATCTTTAATTATTAACCTGTTATAACATTATATTAACATATTAAGTTAATTCTTTATTTATTTATTTATTATTTATTATTTATTCTCATGTCGTTTTTGATTTTAAATTAGTCCTGATATTTTAATAAAAACCGTTAAATAAATGATTGAATCGGTAAAAATAAAAAATGACTTCATGCTTAATGGACAGAGCAGGATACCATATTATTTTCAGCTGAAACAGTATTTTTTAAAAATGATAGAATCAGGTTTATGGAAGCAAGGCCAGATGCTGCCGTCTGAGAGTCAGTTATGCACTGAATTAAGTATCAGCAGAATTGTGGTAAGACAGGCTCTGCAGGAACTTAAAAGTGAAGGGTATGTTATATCAAGAAAAGGAAAAGGCTCTTTTGTGGCAGAACCTAAATTTAATGAAAACTGGATTCAGAGTTTCATGGGGTTTAACGAGAACATGGCCAAACTTGGTTATAAGGTATTCAATGATGTTATCAGACAGGAAAAAATAACTGCGCCGGAAAAAATTGCAGAAATTCTACAGCTAAAGCAGGATTCTGAAGTTATAGTCATTGAACGTGTGCATAATATAAACGATGAGCCGTTTTATTTAAGCATAAATTATATTCCCTATAAAATGTTTCCTGATCTTCTGGAGCAGGATTTAAAATATTCATCCCTTTATAAAACTCTCGAAAATAAATATGGAGTTGAGATTACCCATAGCCGCAGATACATAGATATTGGACGCGCAAACGCAAGAGAAGCAGTGTTTCTTAAAATAGAAAAGGGTGAACCTGTATTTAAAGTTGAAAGCATAAGTTATTTAAAAGGAGAGATACCTTTTGAATATTTCAATTCTGTGCATCTTGGTGGAAGAAGCAGATTTGTAGTAGAACTGATTAAAACAGATTTCTCCGGAAAGAGCCCCAATATTTCACTTGATTCAATATCTTCCGGGGTTTTCATTAAGCCATACAAGCAGGTAAAAAAACCTGAAGAAAAGATTTAATAATTTTTTTTTAAAGACAGTTATTGGTATGAAAAAACTTTTTCATCAGCAAAGATAGCTGCTTTGAAAACTAAACAAAGGAGGTGGAGAAATTATTTTCATTTATTTAAAAAAAGAAGGAGGTTATTGTATGAAAAAGCTATTTTTATGGGTAGCAACAATTGTGCTTGTTATTGCTTTAGCTCTGACAGGGGCAATGACGGGATGTAAATCAGGCGCAGCTGATGATACTGCTGCAGCAGAGGAAAGTAAAGCTGCAGAGACAGTAGCTGCCGTGTCTGCTGATTCAGAGGTTGTCGCAGCAAGCGACAGAACATATTATTATGCCGGAGCTGTGTGGGCCCATCCATATTTTCTTGATACTCTTCTAGGTATAGAGTACGCAAAGAAATTTTATGGTGTTGAGATTGTCAGGCTGGGACCTGATGATTTTAATATGCAGGCAATGTCGGATGCAATTGAACAGTCAATACCAAAAAACCCTGCCGGTATATTCACCAGTTTGTGGGACACAACTCCTATCCCATCAGTAAAAAAAGCTGTTGAAGCCGGAATACCTGTTGCAGTTCTTTATACAAAGGTACCGGATCATGGCGGCACGGTATATATTGGCCTTGACAATTATCAGTGCGGTATTGACACAGGCAGGGAGCTTCTTAAAAGGGGCGGAAACAGCGGAAAGCTTGGCATTATAATGAATGCAGGCGCTTCAAATACTGAAGACAAAAAAGCAGGCGCTCTTAAGGCTCTTGAAGGTTCAGGCTGGGAAGTAGTGGTTCAGGCTGAAGATAAAGCTGATACAGAAACAGCTATAGAGGCAGCAAAAGCAATGTTTAATGCACATCCTGAAATCACAGGTGTTTTAGGCCTTGATTCAAGCTCAGGCACTGGAATAGGTGTTGCAATAGAAGAGCTGGGCCTTGAAGACAAAGAGATGACAATAGTCGTTCACGACAGGGAAGACGTTACGCTGGAATATATACAGAAAGGCATTATAGATGCAACTCTTGAAGCACAGACAGCGCTTGGGCCTGTTCTTGCAGTACAGCTTTTTGAAGAATGGTACAAAAGGCAGGAAACGGGAAGCGATGTGCCGGTTAGCGCAGATAATAAAGCTTCAAATGTAATATCTATGCCTGCAGACTGCTATATAAAAGCAGTTATCATTGATCAGTCAAATGTGGAACATTTTCTAAGGGCAAATCTGCCAAAGTATAACTAATCTGATTGATGGTAATGTTATGAGTATTTAAGGTTAAAATGGACTGTAGCCCGAAAAGAGACAAATTCAATGAGGGAACTGAAATCTTTTCGGGCTACAGAAAAGTATAATTAAAGCTTTAATAACATTCAATGATGTTATTAAAATTTATTATTTTATTAGTTTTTGAGCGATATGTCTGAAGATAATCTATTAGTAATTGAAAATATAAGTAAAAGCTTTGGAGTTGTACAGGCGCTAAAAAATATAAGTTTCTCAATCAATAAAGGGGAAATTCATGCCATCCTTGGTGAAAATGGAGCCGGCAAGAGCACGCTGGTAAAGATAATAAAGGGTGAGGTTACCCATGACAGCGGAAAGCTTATATTTGAAGGCAATGAAATAAGAATTACTGATCCGCTCTATGCCATATCTCTTGGCATAACCATGGTGCACCAGGAACTTACTGTGTTTGAGAATCTTTCAGCCGCTGAAAATATTTACCCGAATAATATATTCAGGACAAAGGGCGGTCTACTTAATAAAAGCGCCATGATAAAAAAAGCCAGGGAAAACCTTTCCCTTTTTGGACTGGAGCTGGATCCTGCAGAAAAAATTACTTATCTTACGCTTGCTCAAAAGCAAATAATAGAAATACTGCGCTCAATAGCATTAAAAAGAAAACTTATAATATTTGATGAGCCCACATCAGGATTAAATGAAGTTGAAGTCAAACATTTGATGGTTATATTGAAAAGACTGAAGAAAGAAGGCATTACAATTTTATACATATCTCACCGCATACCTGAGATAATTGAAATAAGCGACAGAGTAACTGTTTTAAAAGACGGTAATTATGTCGGTACATTTGCCAATGATGACAATCTTACTGAGCAAAAGATAATAAACCTTATGGTAGGCCGCGAAGTTGATTTGCTCTATTCAAAAAAAGAAGCCTCAACCAGCATGTCAAATGAAGAATTTTTAAAAATAGACGGTATATCAAAAAAGAATTCTGTAAAGGATATAAATCTTAAGCTTTATAAAAATGAAATACTTGGCATATTCGGGCTTGAAGGCTCTGGCGCAGAAAATCTTTCCAGGATACTGTTTGGTCTTGAGACTTTTGATACCGGATATTTAAAAATCGGGGACAAACAATTCTATAGATTGTCACCTGAAGTATTAAT
>JACVJB010000093.1 GCA_015711775.1 Actinomycetota bacterium
AAATATGAACTCTTTTATACATGAGGCTGTAACAGGGATAAATACAATAAAGCTTTTCAATATGGAGGATAAGAACAATTCTGAATTTGAACACTTGAATGAAGGCTATCTCCTGCAGTATTTAAAGACCATCTCTTATTATTCCGTATTGTTCCCGGTTGTGGCATTTATCAGCACAATTGCCGTAGCCCTAATTATATGGTATGGAGGAGGGCAGGTTGTAAAAAGCATACTGACCCTTGGCACTCTTGTTGCATTTATCCAGTATATTGAAAAATTTTTTCATCCTATTAGCGATCTGGCAGAAAAATTTGGAATTATACAGGAAGCAGTGGCTGCATCTGAGAGGATTTTTTCACTGCTTGATGAAAAACCTGCAATAATCTCCCCTGATTATCCTGCAAATGTACAAGACATAAAAGGCAATATTAGGTTTGAAAATGTTTGGTTTGCATATGAAAAAGACAATTACATACTGCAGGATATATCATTTAATCTTGAAAGCGGGAAAAGCATTGCAATAGTAGGCGCCACAGGTTCCGGGAAGACTTCAATCATAAATATTTTAAACCGGTTTTATGATATACAAAAAGGAGGCATATTCCTTGATGATATCAACATTAAAGAATATGAACTGGAGTTTTTAAGGCGCCACATTGGCATTGTAATGCAGGATGTTTTTTTATTTTCAGGAACAATACTGGAAAATATCAGGTTGTCAAATAAAGAAATCAGCTTTGAAAAAGTGGTTGAAGCTGCCGAATACGTAAATGCGGACAAATTCATAAAAAAACTTCCTGATGGATACAACACAGATATTAAAGAAAGAGGACAGATTCTATCTGGAGGTCAGAGGCAGCTAATTGCTTTTGCAAGGGCTCTTGTTTTTAATCCTGAAATACTTCTTGTGCTGGATGAGGCAACATCAAGCATAGACTCGGAACTTGAAGCGCTTATTCAGGATGCCCTTTCAAAAATAATGAAAAACAGGACAACCATCGTTATTGCGCACAGGTTATCCACCATTCGCAATGCAGATAATATAATTGTACTTACCCATGGCAGGATAGTCGAAAGCGGCCCGCACAGGGAGCTTCTTGCAGCAAAAGGGGTTTACTATAAATTGTATAAATACCAGTATCAGCTGCAGGTATAAAAGCTGGATATTTTCCATATACCATTATTATTTACACTTATTATTTTTAAAAATATAATTATTTAATTACTGTTAAGATTTTTTTATTAATTTAAAAATAATTATTTGAAAGGCAAAATGAATGTGGATAAAAAATAAAATTATTTCACTTTTTTCAATCATTATAATTATTTTTGGGTTTGCGGGATGCATCCCATGCTTTGGTGGAATTTATTATGCCGGTAAAATAAATATTATAAATCCGGGCTCTACATACCTTGTCAACACTTTAGACAGCAATTTAAAATCAGTAAATGTTCTTCTTAATGACTCCTCTAAAGCACTGGATAATGTCGCAGGAACGGTCCGGGAAGCACAGTATTCACTTAAAGATGCATCGGGAATGCTTAAAAGCTCTTCCCTGGCGCTTGAAGAGATATCCGGATTGGTTGAGTTTGATATACTTGGCATTAAACCTCTTGCCGGCATATCCGCCTATTTTAAAACCATGTCCCAAGATGCAGAAAAACTTTCTGAAAGCCTTCTTGCCATGTCTCAGTCTGTTGGCTCAAATATAAGGGATATAAACAAAATATCTGAAGATGTTGGCAAAATCTCTTCAGATCTCGAAGTATTTATATCCTCCTATTTAACAATCACAAGTTCGCTTCCGGATTTTAATTTAAGGGTGCTTATTTATATTGTGCTTATTTATCTTGGAATATTAAATATAATATTTATACTTATTGGCGCTTCCCTGTTCTTAATAAACAGACAAAAACTATCGTGAAATAAGAATAAAAGTGCGGGCAATAAAGGCGCCAATTCATAATCAATAAGCATTATGTTATAATTTCATGATATTTCAGTAATTTACGCCTGACCAAAAAACTGGCATTAAAATTTTAGATGCCGGATTTTATTACAAAATATTTTATAATATTTAGGGACAGGGCAAAATGCTTATTAATAATTTTTTTATAAATACTGCTGTTATTCTGCTGGCTGCATATCTTATAGGCTCAATTCCTTTTGCATATATTGCCGGCCGCATAAAAGGTATAGATATCAGGAAAACCGGTAGCGGAAATGTGGGGGGAATGAATACACTTTCAAGTGTCGGTATACTTGCAGGAGTACTGGTGGCTATTGGTGATATGGGCAAAGGCGCCCTTGTAGCCTGGCTTGCTGTAATGTTTACAGACTCCCATCCCTTTGTGCCGCTTCTTGCAGTCTTAGCTGCAATTATCGGCCATAACTGGATGATATTTATCGGTTTTAAGGGCGGAAAAGGAATCTCGACGCTTATAGGCGCGCTTCTTTTCCTATCCCCGTTTTCAATATTGTGGCTTTATCTTTTCTTTATGCCGCCGGCGATTATTTTTTACAGGGATACATACGTTTCCCAGGGCGTAGCAATATTTTTCTTCTCTTTTTTTATGTGGTACAGGGAGTCAAGCTATTACTGGTGTATTTTTTTTATTCTTGTGGCAATAGTTTACGGACTTAAATGTTTCAGTCTTATAAAAACATATTTTACTGAGGGAAGAAGAGACTTAAGCCCATTAATAAGAAAGATATTCAGGCCATTTCTGAAAAAAATATAAATATTTATTACCAGGTTAAAGAACTTGCAACTTTTCTTAATAAAGGAATCAATAAATGAAGTGCCCATACTGTTTAAACCAGGATACAAAAGTAATAGAAACAAGAGTTACTGAGTCTGATATAAGCATAAGAAGAAGGCGGGAATGCGAAAAATGCGGCAATCGTTTTACAACTTTTGAAAGAATAGAAAATACGCCAATTGCAGTTATTAAGAAGGACAGCACGCGGCAGCCGTTTGACAGAAACAAAATTTTAAGCGGGCTTATACGAGCATGTGTTAAAAGAAATATAAGCACAAAAATACTCGAAAAAATAGTTGATGATATTGAGTCCGAGATAAGAAACTTTCACTCAAGCGAAATTAAATCAAACGAAATCGGTGAAATTGCATTAAAGAAACTCAGAGATCTTGATAAGGTGGCATACATCAGGTTTGCATCTGTTTACAAACAATTTGACAGTATAAAACAATTTACAAGCGAACTTTCAGAGCTTAAAAAACCTCTTTAAAATTTCATTTTATACAGCTTCTATCCTGAAACGCAGTATTGCCCCAATATTTCCGTTTTCTGCAAGCCGTTCATTTGTTTGGGCGTCAACTATTTCACAACCCTGCTTTATTGCAGTCTCAACTATTTCATCAGTAATATCATTATAGAATGTCAGGGTGCTGCTGCAGTAAGGACAACTGCTATCAGGGCTTAATGAAATAAAGCCGCATTCACTGCAGACATATCCCGGCGCACTAAACTCATTATTGTATATTAAAGTTCTTACCTGCTCCAGCATAAGCGCATTTATAGTTGCCTGTACCCCAAGAACTCCGAGTTCCTGGGGACAGTAATTGTCAATAAGCTGGCCAACTAGTTTATTCTTTAGGCCAAGCTCATGCCTGTCAATAAGTTCCTTTGCCCTGTCCCTTATTATATGGGGCAAATCGTCCACTTCTGCAGCAATGCTCCCGATATATTTTTGGGCAATAAAACTGTGAATATAATTTGAAAACTGGGAAACGATTTCTTTTCTTCCGGCAAGAATAATATTATCAAATTTTCCTTCCCTTAAGTGAATTAGGGTTTTTTCATTTATTATCTTAAAAAAATGATGAAGTTTTTCTTCAAACCTGCTCAGGATATTTTTTTCCCTTAAAGCGAGCTGGCTCCTGTAATTGACTTTGGGCGGTACATCGCTTATGAAAGCATCAAGAAACTGTTTAATCTCCCCCATTGACATAAGTATTATCTGCGCCTTTTCCCTGTCTATCACAAGAATACCGTATTTTGTAATACTGCTCAGTATTGCTCTGAGTATCTGTGTATGCGGTTTCGGATCAATTATTATTTTAGACTTTAAATTAAAAGGAATCCTTACTATGCTGAATATTTTTCCCTCTTTTGCAAATATAAGTAGTGTCTTTGCAGATTCCGGCCTGAAATAATCATTGATATATAGCTTTATTGCATCCATCATTTCATAAATGCTTTTTTTCTGAGATGGCTGATAAACAGAAGATGTTTCAATCTCAGCCTTTTTGGATGTCATAATTGAATTAAGAACTGTTGTATATTCCTGCTTTGTAATTCTTGCTGCATCCACACCAAGGTAAAGACTGATTACCGGCTCATCTGAAGGTTCGTAATTCAATATTTCATCAAGATTTTTTGATAAATCTTTTACATCAATCATTTAAAAATCACCTCCAAATTGGTATTATATTACAATTAAAAAATTACTTATTATTATAACTTACAAATGCTAATTTTTTTAGGATATAAATTTCTTAGCTTTCTCGCATTTATAACTCCATATACTATATCATATTTTATTGCAAATATTGGCGCCAGGCTGGTATATTTGCTGGGAATATACGTGCCGGTACTTAAAAAAAATGTTGCCAATGCTCTTGATAAAGATGTTAACAGCAAAGAAATCTCAATAATAGTGCAAAAGATTTATATAAACTGGTTTTTAAATGTTACAGATTTTTTAAAACATCCACTGGTATCAAAGGAAAAACTTAAAAAAAGAATCAGGCTGGAGGGACTTGAAAATCTTGAGAATGCTTTAAAGCTTGGAAAGGGTGCGGTAATTTTTACGACGCACCTTGGTAATTTTGAATGGGGCGCGTGCAGGATTGGAGTGCAGGGATATAAAATATGGGGCACAGGGCTAACAAGAAAATATAAAAGAACAAATGAGTTTTTTGAAAAGCGCAGGCTATCAAAGGGACTTAATACTCTTTATGCAAACAGAGTGCTGATTAATATTTTCAGAATATTAAAAAATAATGAAATAATAGCAATCCCCGCAGATTTTGACCCCCTCGGAACTGCAAATACATATAAATTTTTCGGAAAATATGCCCATATCCCTTCAGGGCCCGTGGAAATTGCAATGAAATCAGGAGCGCCGCTTCTTCCAAGCTTTACCTGGAGAATAGATAAATATAATCATTTCCAGATAATTGGAAAGCCAGTGGAGCTTATAAGCGATAACGGCAATACGGAAAACAAGCAAGAGATTCTAAGGCTGAATATGGAGAGAATGATTGCAGTTATGGAAAAATATATAAGCGAGCACATTGACCAATGGGAACTATTTCATGATATCTGGGCTTAAAACATATTTTTGTGAGATCTTTTACAGCAAAGGCTGTTTAATGAAATTTCTTTCTTTTCGCCAAACGGTTAAGATATAAATATCTAAAAAACATTGTAATTTTGCAGGCTTTATTGTTATTTATACTCAGGAAATTATTAATTG
>JACVJB010000094.1 GCA_015711775.1 Actinomycetota bacterium
CGCCGCTGGTCCACAATACTATAAGTTTTTCATTATTTTCTGTCATTTCCGCCAATCTCCATCTTAAGTTGCTGGATAATTCTCTATATCTTTAAATTTTAATATAACACATATTAAATATTTTTGAAATTTCATGGTAAAATTGCTTATGGTAAAATAGCTTAATCCAAGCAGACCTTTTTGTAATCTGAATAATATATTTGTATTTTGATATAAGTATGAATTTATTTTTTAATCAGGAGGAGAAATGGCAGCTCAAAGAAATCTTACAATGGCAGAAGCTATAAGGGAAGCAATGTCTCAGGAAATGCGCAGAGATCCAAAAGTATTTCTTGCAGGTGAAGACATAGGCATAATTGGGGGAGCCTTCGGCGTAACGGGTAAAATGATTGAGGAGTTCGGAAGCGAAAGGATGCTTAACACTCCCATATCAGAAACGGCAATTGCAGGAATAGGCGTTGGAGCTGCTGCTGCTGGATACAGACCAATTGTAGAAATAATGTTTGCGGACTTCCTCGGAATAGCAATGGATGAAATTGCAAACCAGGCTGCAAAGATGAGGTATATGTTTGGCGGAAAAGCAAAAGTTCCCATGGTTGTAAGGACAGCCTGCGGCGCAGGCGTCAGTGGCGCCGGACATCATTCACAAACACTTGAAGCATGGGTGGCGCATATACCAGGGCTTAAAGTCGTATACCCCTCAAACGCATATGATGCAAAAGGTCTGCTTATAAGCTCAATAAGAGATGATAATCCTGTTATTTTTTTTGAGCATAAAGTTATATATAGCATGAGCGCTGCGGTGCCGGAAGAAGAATACTCAATACCTCTTGGAAAAGCAAAAATTATAAGGGAGGGAAATAACGCTACAATTGTTGCCTGGGGGCTTATGGTCCATAAAGCATTAAAAGCAGCCGATGATCTTGAAAAAGATGGCATAAAAACCGAAGTTATAGATATAAGATCTATTGTCCCGCTGGATAAAGAAACTATAATAAATTCAGTAAAGAAAACAGGGAGGCTTGTAATTGTGCAGGAAGCATACAGAACTGCCGGTTTTGCAGGTGAGATTGCTGCAATTGTGGTTGAGGAAGCTTTTGATTTTCTTGAAAGCCCCATCGTAAGGGTTACTGCACCCAATACAACAATACCTTTAAGTCCTGTCCTTGAGAGTGAGTTTATGCCAAGCTCCGAAAAAATCTTTGATGCTGTTTCAGGATTATTAAAGTAAATATTTTGGCGCTTAATCAAGAAATTTGCAATTATATTAAAGAGATAAAATTCTAATTTAAATTGCTATATATTACCTGATAAGATTTAATATAATTTCCCGGCTTTTATATATAAGCTTGTTATATCGGGGTGAGGAGGGCAACCCTGAATATATGAGAATTCCTGGCCCTGCAATTCTTTATCAATAGTTTTTGTGCATACGCCAAACTTTATTACTGGCCCTTTAATATTTTTTGGTATCTTTACATTTTGGCCAAGTATAAAAGTGTGATCTTTTATATTAGAAAGAAGCCCATCTTTTTGTAATCTGTAAATAAATGCTTCCAGAGTTATCCTGCACCCGCTGCAGGCGCCACCCTCTAAAATATTTATATTATTCTCTCTCAGTTCGCTTTCTTCAAGTGAAGCTACAGCAAATTTCTTTTTAACATCTATAATTTTACAACCAAGAATTTCTATTTCTGATAAGTCTCCGCACCCCAGGCCCTGTTCTACAGCAAGCCTTAAGCACTCTATTGAATCTTTCTCCACCCCCATTACTTCAGCCGCCACAGTATCAGCCGCTACGGTATCAAAAGAAGCAATTATAACGCCCAGGTTTGCCGGTGTTCCAAACATTGGGCCATAACCTTCCATCCCGATAGTCCCGTCTTCAATTGTTATATGGGGAAGAACAAGTTTGTTAAGATCCACAATACATTGTGACAGCCCCCATAAGTGAAACCTCTTTTTATCGCTTTCCCTTATTACACCTTTCATATTTTTAATACCAAGAGTCGCAGGATAAGTATCATGGGTTTTCATTACTGGCACATTTATAACTATGTCAGATTCAATCAGTGATTTTGATGTATGCAAATGCCTTAATATTTTACCTTCCGGAATGCTCATAGGTATAAAATCATCTTTTTTAAAATCCAGCAGCCTGACTTTTTTCCTTTCTGCCAGTTTATCCCATCCGTTTTCAGCAAAAGCATCGCGGGTTTTGATGCCCACCGCAGATCCTTCACCGATAGTTATTTTTCCTACCCCAAATTCCTTCAGGAGCTCTATTAATGCTTCAACAAGAAATGGATTGGTTGTGCCGCCAGTCTTATAGGAAACTGCGCCAACAAGGTTAGGTTTTATAAGTACACTGTCCCCCCTGGAAATCTTTGATTTAAACCCTCCAATCAGATTAATCGACTCTAAAATTTTTGTCTTTAGAATATCTGTATTTTCAGTTTCTTTGCATTTCACTATTGAAACAGGAACCATTCCACATCCTTTCTGTACAGGAACATATTAAAACTCACCGGACAAATTTTCAGAAATAATTTTTAATAAGAAATTTTAATTCTGTCTGATTTTTTGAGAGATTCCCCAATTGATTCAAGCGTTATGATATCATCATAAGAGTTTGCTGTTGTATAATCAATTCTTATTTTATCTGTAATCATCTCGTATATTTTTGCCCACATTTTATCATGTATAATTCCATCAAATACTTCTTTTTCTTCTTTATAACCATTATTTTTTTCTATTATTATTTTGTGGCCTTCAATATATGCCAACCCTTCAGTGCCTCTTATGTTAAAATAATTTCTTTTATTCAGTAAGAATGAAGAATGACTGTAAAACCCTTTTAGATATCCTGCATATTCAAATAAAGCTGCCAGACTTTCTATGCCCCCATAGTCTTTTCTGTAATTATCCGTAGCTGTAGCATAAACATATTCCGGCCTTCCGAAAATACTGGAAAGTAATGCTATTTCATGAATGCCGCTATCATATAATGTGCCAAGCTGGAAATCGGGATTTTTCCTCCATTCTATATTGCCATAGCTTAGTTCATTGCCCTCTTCACATAAAAACTGGTGTATCAATAGTTCATAAAAAATGATGTCGCCTAAAATTTTATTTTCAATTATATTTTTAAATTCATCTTTTTGTTTCATGAAAACATTTTGCTCAAGTATTATTACTTTTTTCTTTGCGATTTTTTCTGCTTTCATAAGCTCTTTAGCTTCCAGCGAATTAGCGGCCATTGGTTTTTCTAAAATCACATCCTTATTTGCTTCAAGTGCCGCTATAGCCACAGTTGCATTTAATCTTATTGGTGTAAGAACAACAACAGCATCAATTTCAGGCTTTTTAACCATTTCTTTATAATCCAGAAAAAATGTTGCAACCGGGAATTCCTTCATGACTTTATTTTTACTTCTTTCACTGGTGGCGCAAAATGCATTAACTTCAAATAAATCCTTTAATTTATTTATTGCAGGCTTATGTTCCCTTTCCCAAATAAGACCCGGTCCGACAACGCCTAATTTTATCTTTTTCATACTTCTCACTCTTTCTTTTGATTTAAATTGATAATCCGATTATAAAATCCGTAATTTAAAATATGCCAAATACTTTGCTTTAAAAAGAATAAAAATAGAACAAAAAATTTGTTTCTTTTTAACTAAAAAAATATAATGACGGGAAAACTTATTATTTAAGCATTATAAAATTTATTTAGCTGTAATTCAAGCAAATAAGTATTACTCCAGCCTTTATGTAAGGTGATATTAACAAAAGTTTCAGATATTTATTGAATTAAATATATGGGCTAACTTTCTTTTGTAATGAAATAACAATAAAATAATATAAATCTATAATTAATATAAAGGGGGCAGAAATATGAAATTAAAGTATCTTGCTGGAATCGACATTGGGACCACCGGCGCAAAAGCTGCAATTTTTGATTTTAGCGGCAATCCGGTAGCCAGTGCTTACAGAGAATACATATGTTCTTATCCTAAACCTAACTGGATAGAGCAGGACCCGAGACAGCTTGTTGATGCTGCAATGGATGCTTTAAGAGAAGTTATTTCAAAATCCGGCTTAAATAATAAAGAAGTAGCTGCGCTGTCAGTTTCTTCACAGAGAAGCTGCACAATCTTTATAGATAAAAATAACAGATTATTAAGGCCGATGATTTCGTGGCAGGACAGCAGAGCATTTGTTGAAGTTAATGAAATAAGGGAAAAAATATCTGATATGGACTATTATAATATCACAGGTTTTCCAAATAATACTACATGGCTGCTTCCCAAAATCATGTGGGTCAGGAAAAACGAACCAGACGTCTGGAATAAAACTTATAAAGTAATACAGTTGCATGACTATACAGTTAATTCTCTTGGTGCAGATGGTTATTTCAATGATATTTCTGATTCAGGCCTGTCAGGCCTGTGGGATTCAAATAAATTTAGCTGGAGCGATGAACTATTAGAGCTTTTTGATATAGATAAAACATTACTTTCTGATCCGGTACCTTCAGCCAGGCAGATTGGGAAATTATCAGTGGAAGCTTCTGAAAAAAGCGGGCTGGCCGAAGGTACCCCTATTGTTTCTGGCGCAGGGGACCAAAACAGCGCAGCAATTGGGGCAGGTCTTGTAGAAAACGGGGATATTTCTATATCTATGGGAACAGCTGGAAATGCAAATGCTTATATTGATAAACCATTCAGGGATCCCGATGGAAAAATTATGGTTGTAAATCATGCAATTTATGGTAAATGGCAAATTGAGGGACATCAGGCAGGAGCTGCCGGCGTTTTCAGATGGTTTCGTGATGAAATTGGAACCTATGAAAAATATATTGCATCAAAAGACAATGACGATGCTTACAAACTTCTTGATAAGATGGTTATTGATACGCCTGCAGGCTCAAGGGGGCTTGTGTTTCTTCCCTTTCTAGCAAGTGCGGCATCGCCAAGATGGAACCCTGATGCAAAAGGCGTGTTGGCAGGCCTTGCATTTTCTCATGACAGGGGATGCCTGGCAAGAGCCTTTCTGGAAGGAATTACACTTGAAATGAAAGACATCATTAAATCATTACTTAAGTCAGGGATTAAACCTAGAAAAGTTATACTTCAGGGCGGTTCGACAAAATCAAATATATGGAACCAGATTCAGGCGGATATGTATAATTTGCCAGTAAAAACATTGAAATTTACAGATGCCGCTGTAATGGGCGCAGCAATAATGGCCGGAGTTGGTGCTGGAATTTTTTCAAACATTAAGCAAGCATCAGATAAAATGGTTCATACTGATCGGGAATATTTACCTGTAGCTAAAAATGCAGAAATATATGACGAGCTTTACGATATATACTGCAGAATTTATTCCAGCTTTAAAGAAAATAAAATATTTGAAGATATCTCAAAATTACAGATAAAGTTAGGGCTTTAAAGTGGATTGAAGCAGTTATAATTTCACTGCTACAGTACCTCTCTTATTG
>JACVJB010000095.1 GCA_015711775.1 Actinomycetota bacterium
ACTTTTAAAATTGATAAAAATAAGATTAACTTGCTGCCTGAATGAGTAACTCCTTTTAATTTTTTTAAATATACCCTGAAAATTTTATAAAATTGAACTGCTTTATAAAAACTGTTTTTAAAAATATAAAAAATTCCTATAATAAAAGAATAAAATTGTATCATGATTTTTTAGCGGCAAAATTAAACTGCTTCAAATTTTTAAAGGGGGACAAAAATATGCTCAGAAAACTGACACCAAATCTTATTGTTGATGATGTAAATAAAACCATAGAATTTTACCAGACCACGCTTGGCTGTTTTGAGCTCGTTTTAACTGACCCCAAAGAGGGAAGGTTTGACTGGGCGCTGATGCGATGTGAAGATGTTGAACTGATGTTTCAGTCAAAAAAAAGCCTTGAAACAAAAATGCCGGGTTTTTTTTCATCAATGAAAACCGGCGGCACAGTTATAATATACATTGAGGTTGATTCCATAGAGCCGCTTTATAACTGGATAAAAGACAGGGTGAAAATTATAAGCGAACTTAGCGATACTCAATACAGGATGAGGGAATTCCTCATTGAAGACTGTAACGGATTTATAGTTGCTTTTGCTGAATGGGCATAAACTAATATTTTTTGCCTCTTATTCTTTTTTGGTAAAACTGTCTTTTGCCCCGCATTCACATTTTCTGGGTTTGCACCTGCTGTCTTTTTCATATCCGCAGGAGCTGCATTTCCATATAGCCATAATGACTGCCTTTCACTTTTATTATTAACTTAATGTATTTTGAAGGATACTTAATTGTTATAAAAATTCCTGCCCAATTTGTCTTTATATGCTGAAATTACCTGCTACATAAAAGTTTTTACAAAGTTAAGCTGCAGGTTTGAAAGCGAAGCTTTTAAATTCTCTGATTCCTGGGCGCTTATTTCCTCAGACAGAACTTTGTAGAGCGCATCAAAGCAGTCAACAGCAAGTTTTGCCTGCGCCTTGTCTTTGTATTTGTCATTGGTGCCTGCAGGAATGCCCATCTTTTTATATGCCAGGCTTGATAAAGACATCATCATCTGCATTACGATATCCTTTGTAGTAAGTTTGTCTATTTCCTCCTGCAATTTATTTATCAGCTCTGCCTCTTCCTTTTTCCTTGCCTCCTCATCAACAGGCACTTCCTTACCCAGCCTATCTTCGCCATTTCCGCCTTTTTTCTTATCCTTTTTTGCCGCCATTTGTATTTCCTCCTTTAAACAAAAAACAGTATATGCAAAAACATAAAATAATTTGTGATATTTATTTTAATATTGAAACTAAAATAAAATCAATACTGCCGAAAAGTTGCAGGTTTACCTGTTTTTTAGTTTATTCGGCATCATACTTTATCAGGGAAATAACATCATAGCCTTCAAGCAGTTTTCTGGGATTCAAAAACTCAAGCTCTACAAGAAAACAGAATCCTGCAACTATGCCGCCACGATCTTCAATGAGCTTTGCCTGCGCCTTTGCAGTACCGCCTGTTGCAACAAGATCATCTACAATCAGTATATTTTCCCCTTCTTTAACGGCATCGGTATGCATTTCTATGGCATTGCTGCCATATTCAAGGTCATATGAGACTTTATATGTTTTGTATGGAAGCTTACCAGGTTTTCTCACAGGTATGAACCCGCACCCCAGTTTGTAGGCAAGAGCGGCACCGAATATAAAGCCTCTTGCCTCAGCCCCTAAAATTGCATCAATTTTTTTGCCCTCGTATTTGTTTGCCATTTCATCAACTGCCTGCCTGAATGCGCTGCCGTCACTTATAAGAGGGGTGATGTCCCTGAAAATAATGCCCTTTTTCGGGAAATCTGGAATACTCCTTATTTTTTCCTTTAAATCCAATTTCTGTTCCTTTCATTTCTCAGTCGCTTTTGCTTATTTGTTCTTTAAGGTTTTCCACAAGATATGCAATATCAAGCCCCTTAAAATCAAGCTGGGAAAGCACTTCTTCAGGGCCATATTTCTGGCCGTAGCTCCAGATCTCCTTAAGGAAACTTCCTGCTTTTTTCTGTGCAAACCATTCATAACCGAACTTTCGGTGCAAATAGTCTTTTAACTGCGCTTCAAATATCCAGGCTCTTATATAGTTTGTACAGTAAAAACCCTCATCAACATCTTTTAAATAATCTTCCGGGCTGTAGCGCATCATCACAGCATCTCCCAGAATCTGCCTGTAAATTTCATCTCTTCCGGCAAGACCTTTTCCATCATGCAGTATAAGCTCGTATTTTAACTTGGCCGCATATCTTCTTAAAAACCAGAGTTTTGAAATATTTGAAAAATATACAAATTTTTTTGCAGTATCAGGCGCCATTTTAAGAAAACCTGATAGCCAGCTTGCGCTCTGCATAAGATGCTCAAGCATAAACGCATAGCCCTCAGTTACTGCATTATCTCCTAAAAATTTAAACTCAAAATCAAGATTTTCATCTGTATTTGCAAAATGCTCCGCGTGCCCGCCCTCATGAAACATTGCTTCAAAGTCATCCTGACCGCCTTTAGGCATAACCACAAGATAAATCTCGCCAGGCACCTTTACTGTTGCGCAGAAAGCCCTAGGCGATTTGTTCTTGCGCTCTCCAACATCAAAAATTATATTTGGCTGCCTTTCCAGGTCAAAACCCATCTGGAAAAGCGTATCTTTGAATATGCTTACCAGGATTTCTTTTTTAAAGTATTTGTCATATTTTGCAGCTCTCCTGAAATATGCAAAATCGCTTCTTCTGGAATTCTGGAGAGATATACCAAGCTCATTTTGCAACAGATTTCCAAAATGCTCCATGTAAATATCTTCTGTCTGCTCAAGAAGGCCGTCCATCGAACCTTCAAGCAAAGAAAAGTCCTGCCCTTTGAGGAATTCAAAAAGCTTCCTGTAACTTGGAAAGCCAAGCTCTTTTGCCTGGTTGTGCATAGATTCCCAGTACTGGTAAAGCAGGGGGTTTAAAGTGTTTTTTGTTACTTCAGTTCTTTTGTCATCTATTAAATCCCTTTTTGCTTTGTCCGGCTCATTTGCAATCAGAACATCACAGTATCTGTATGAAACCTGCCGGCCTTCAATGTCAATTGCCGCTTTGGCCTCATTTTCGCCTATTCTGTCCACAAGCTCTTTTGCGCAATTCTCAATAAGACCTTCACCGCAGAATCTTGTAAGATAACTGAGTTTTTTTGCCTCATTATCACTGCCTGCGCTCTTTTTTAATCCTGTTATTACTTTGAAATTATCTTTTGAAAACAGGCTGGAGTACCGGTTGTAAATATTTGCTGTATTTAAATCCTCTTTCAGCCCGGCATAATGCAGGTAATATTCTTTATCAAGCTCTGATAGAAAATTTTGCGCATCCAGCCTGTATTTTTCCATATTAATATTTAACATATCAGTCCAGGTGCTCCTTTAGCGTTTTAATTACTGAAGCCTCATCAAGCCCGTATGCGGCATAAAGCTCTGCCGGGCTGCCGGAAGCTCCAAACCTGTCATTTACCCCGATTCGTATTACTTTTGTTGGCTGTTTAGCGCAAAGAAGCTCACATACGGCACTGCCAAGACCCCCTATAATATTATGGTCTTCAACAGTAAATACAAGCCCTGTTTTTGATGCGCTCTGAAGTATCAGATCCTCATCAAGAGGTTTTATTGAGGCCATATTAATAAAGTCAAGTTCAATGCCCTCTTCTGAAAGTTTATTTACAGCAGAAAGACAGATATGGGTCGTAAATCCTGCCGATATTAAGGTTGCCGCGTTTCCTTCAGACAATTTTACGCCTTTGCCAATTTTAAAATTGTATTCATCATTAAATATCAGGGGGCTTGCGCCACGCGTAAGCCTGACATAACAGGGTCCCCTGTAATCTGCTACCGCATCTATGACTTTTCGGGTTTCAGTTCCGTCCGACGGTGAAATAACAGTGATGCCGGGAATTGCGCGCATAATGGCAACATCCTCAATAGCCTGGTGCGTTGCCCCATCTTCACCTACCGAAATGCCGCAATGAGTTGCGCATATTTTCACATTAAGCTGCGGATATGCAATTGAAGTGCTTACCTGATCACATGCCCTTTTTGTGGCAAAAACACCGAAAGTTGATATAAATGGAATTTTGCCCATCGTTGAAAGCCCTGCAGCAACACTAGTCATATTTGCTTCAGCTATTCCCATATTAAAAAACCTGTCCGGGAATTTTTTTGCAAATACGACTGTCATGGTTGATTTGGAAAGGTCGCAGTCAAGCACTACTATATTTTTGTTTATTTGTCCAAGCTCTGCAAGCCTTTCGCCGTAAGCATTTCTTGTCGCAACCTTTTTATCACCATCATACAGTATTTTTTTTGTTTTATCAGGAATCATTTTTAGCGCCTTTCTAAATTTATATTATCTAAACAGGATTGTTTCCGTTTTCCTTTTTTTCAGCAGTTAAAATGCCGCCCTGCTTTTAATGGATATTCTACAAAATATTGTTTAAAATTTATAGCTGAAAATAGTTTGTATATTTTTAAAAGCTTAATTAAAAATTTATAATTAAATTTCATTTACTGTATGAGCAATATATCGGCAAAAAACAAAAATCTTATATATCCGGCAATTTTATGGTTTTCGGTTTTTTTCATGCTGCCGCTTTTCATAATATTTATTTATTCATTTACAACAGATTACATGTTTTCTGCAAAGGACGTAAAATTTACGCTTGAAAATTTCCTGCTTATATTTGAGAAAAAACATTATCTGATAATACTTGGCCGATCCCTTAAAATCAGCCTTATAACAACAGCGCTCTCAATAATCTTTTCATATCCGGTCGCATATTTTCTAGCAAAAAAAACCAGATATGACAGATTGCTTACAGTTCTTTTGATGATACCTTTCTGGATAAATTACCTTATAAGAATTTTTGCATGGAAGCTGCTTCTTTCGGAAAATGGCATAATAAACCAGTTTTTTATTTTTATAAAAGTAATAGATGAGCCTGTAAGGATCCTTTACACTCAAACTGCAGTAATATTTGGCCTGGTATATACTTATACTCCAATGATGGTGCTGCCTCTTTATGCAACTATTTTAAAGATTGACAATTCTCTTAAAGAAGCAGCACTTGATCTTGGGGCTTCAAGAGCAGGGGCATTTTTTGACATAACATTCAAATTGAGCATGACCGGCATATTTGCAGGCACACTGCTGGTATTTATACCTTCGCTTGGCTCTTTTGCCATCCCTGCAATTCTTGGAGGTACAGACTCGGTAATGATAGGAAATATGGTGGAAAACCAGTTTTTTCATGTCGGGGACTGGAACTTCGGCTCAGCTTTTACCCTTGCGCTGGGTGGCCTTTCAATAGCAATGATTTTATTATATTCAAAAATTTTCGGGCTTGAATCAATTTATAAGAACTAAATCAAAATGACGGTTCCCTCTTTTTAATACCGTTCTATACATTTTTAACGTAGCGAAAGAAATGATTATAAAGATAAAAA
>JACVJB010000096.1 GCA_015711775.1 Actinomycetota bacterium
AATATCCGGAAAAAATCTGAAAATAATATAATTTACTGCAAGAGAAAGCCCTACAAATACCATAGCCTCTCCCCCTCCGCCATGGCCTGCACCGTACATGAGACCTTTGTAAAAATTCTTCTTCTTAATAATATAGCCTATGCCAAGCGCCCTGGCTGATTCCTCAAAAATGCCTGCAGTAAGTGAGGCAAATACGGCAGTAATTAATATCGCGTTGTAAGAGTTAAAGTTTCTCTGTATCATCCCGGAAACATAATTATTTAATGGTACTCTTATCATTGAAGCTATAAACATCAGCATCCCCAGAAAAAATATGGCCCAGGACACTTTATATTTTCTTGAAATAAACACTGCAAGCAAAACCGGTAACAATATTTCAATACTTATTGCCAGTATAAATGAAACATCCTTTAGATTAAAATTCATAACTGAAATTGCGCCTTCTGCTTAAAACATAGAATTAAAAAATATTTTCTATATAAGATTTTACCGCATCAACGACATAATCAATTTTTTCCCTGTTTATATAATAATGGGTCACAAACCTGTACTGCCCCTCATAAGAAGGATTAATTTTAATTTTTTTACTGTAAAGATAATCTGTAAAATTGCCGTCTGTAAATTTTATGCTTTTACTTTCTGTTAAATTTACTTGAAAAAAAACCATATTTATATCAAGTCTGTTTTTAAAAACTTTAAAAAACCTCAAACGCTCAAGCTTGTCTGCAAGATATCGCGCATTTTCATGGTCCTGTTTCAGCCTTTCTGTCATTTTATTAAGAGCCACAATGCAAGGAGCTGCGATATATCCAACCTGCCGCATTCCGCCGCCCATTATCTTTCTGTTTTTTTTTGCAGTTTTTATAAAATCCTTACTGCCTGATACAACAGAACCTATTGGGGCGCATAACCCTTTTGAAAAACAGAACATGACAGAATCTGCAAGTGCTGCAATTTCAGCAGGTTTTTTACCCAACGCAATTGCAGCATTAAAAATTCTTGCACCATCCAGATGCGTTTTTATTGAATATTTTTTTCCAAACTCATAAACTTCGGCCATGTTTTCAAGCGGCACAACTGTACCGTTGGAGTGTGCATTTTCCATGCATATAAGCGCTGTGTGCGGGTAATGGATATCTTCGGTCCTGTATTTTTTCTGAAGTTCGGAAATATCAATTATTCCATTTTGCCCTCTAAGATGCCTTAGCTGCACTCCGGCAATAACTGCTGATGCGCCTGCTTCGTGCAAAACTATATGATTATCTTCAGGAATCAAAACTTCATCTCCCCTTCCTGTGTGCGTGAGTAAAGCCAGCTGGTTTCCGAATGTGCCTGAAGGTACAAAAAGCGAATCCTCTTTTTTCAGTATTTCAGATGAGCGATCTTCAAGCTCTCTTACCGTGGGATCATCATCATAAACGTCATCTCCTGCTCTTGCTGTCCTCATTGCGTCAAGCATCTCTTCTGTGGGCAATGTGACTGTATCGCTTCTTAGATCAATAAATTCCTGTTCCATATAAAATCCTTATAATATTATGATAATAATGCCTCCAGATCCTTTTCATGGAGTATTTTATACTGCCCTTCTTTAAGGCTGCCCAACTTTAAATTTCCTATCTGCACTCTTTTTAAGTCATACACTTTGTAACCAAGAGATGCAAATGCCTTTCTTATTATCCTTTTTCTTCCCTCAGCAATCTTAATTTTAATAAAGGAGTCATAACTGTTTTCTTTTTTATCAATTTTTTCTAATTCAAGTGGCTTAAATGTCCTGCCTTCAATTACAAAACCCCTTCTTAAAGCTGTAAAATCTTTTTTATTTATTGCCCCTTTTATCTTTACTATATATATTTTTGATATATTAAAAGAAGGGTGTGTAATTTTATACGCAAGCTCTCCATCGTTTGTCAGTATTAACAGTCCTCTTGAATTGCAGTCAAGCCTTCCCACGGGATATAAGCGCTGTGTTATGCCGGGAATCAGATCTATTACAGTTTTTCTTTTGAAATCATCTCTCGCGCTGCACAGATAACCGCAGGGTTTGTTCAGGGCAACAGATATTTTTTTATCTACAATATTTACCGGTTTTCCGTCAAGCTCAACAATGTCAGCTGCACATACGCGCGTTGAAAGATCTGTTATGACTTCATTATTTACTTTAACTCTTTTATCAAGAATAATGTTTTCACATGCTCTTCTTGATGCGATACCGCTGTGGGCAAGAAAAACTGATATCCTCTTTTTTTCCATTTAGCTGCTTTCTTCTTCAAAATCTTTTAAAGGAGGAAGATCGCTGTTTGTATTTAAGCCAAGGATTTCATACAGTCTTTCAGTAACTTTATATATTTTAGGGTTACCCGGCTCTTTAAGCCTTCCTGATTCTCTGATAAGGCCCTTGTCTATAAGCGTCTGGAAAACGCTGTCTGTACGCACACCTCTTATTTCTGCAACCTGAGTTCTTGTGACCGGCTGCCTGTACAGCGCAATTGCCAGTGTTTCAAGAGCAGCCTGCGATAGATATGTTGAAATATTTGATTTTACAAATTCTCTTAACTGCTCATGAAACTGCGGATTTGAATAAAACCTGTAACCGCCACCTGTCTTTCGCAACATAAATCCCCTGTTTTTATCAATATATTCTTTTTCCAGCAAATTAAGCAGCTCTGCCACTTTTTTTTCGGATATTTGCAGACAGGCTGCAATACTTGCAGTCTTTACCGGGCTTTCTGCAATGAAAATAATACTTTCTATACAGGATTTTAACCATTCATCTTTTTTAATTTCCATATCGCCCAATCACTTCAGTTTTCTTAATATTATATCTCCAAAATTTTCAAATTGTATAATATCAATTACTTCATTTTTATAGAGCTCAAGCATTGATAAAAAACATATTATCTTGTCCACCAGCAGGTCATAATTATCTGCAATATCTTTAAATGAAACCTCTTTTTTATCGCGTACCGCTTTTTTTATCTTTTCCATTGCGTCAAGAATTGTTATGGAAGCATCCTCTATATATGCTGTAGAGAGATCTATGGTAAAGTCAGCTCTTCTCAGAAGCTTTGAGGCAAGACAGTTCAGCGTATCAATGCTTAAATTTTGTAAAAAATCCGGCATTGCATCAAGAAACTGTGTTTCAATGGGTGCCTCCCTTATAAAATACAGTTCTTCTGTTGATTTAAGGCGGTTTATTAAATTTGATATCTTTAAAAAAATGCGGTAACTTTTTTCACGCAGCGCAAGCGCCTCATTGTCCGGCTGCAGGTCTTCATCTTCTGTAAAGTCCTTCCTCTGTGAAGGAATTACAGAGCTTGACTTTATTTCCAGCAGTATTGCAGCTATATAGATGAAACTGGTTATTGTATCAAGCAGAATATTTTTATTCTTATTTATGTAATCAATGAAATCCTGTATAACGGCTGCAAGCCTTATTTTATAAATATCTATTTTTCTTTTCCTGACCAGTTCAAGCAGCACGCTTGCAGGACCGCTAAAATCATCAATTTCAATAACATAATTTCTTATTTCCAATTTAATTCCGTTAAATCAGTCAATGCCCATTTTTTGCCTGACAGCAGCAATTGTCCTGCCTGCCACTTCCCTGACTTTTTTGCTGCTTTTCTCAAGTATGGCATATATTTCATCAATATTTGTTATGAGTTTCTGCCTTTTTTCCTGAAAATCTGAAAGTGAATTGTATATTACTGGCCATATCTGGTCTTTGCAGGCCGTGCAGCCTATATGGCCTTTTTTGCACCTTTTTTCTACTTCCCCGATAATTTCACTGCAGTATATTTTATAGAAGGAAAACACATTGCATATATCAGGGTGTCCGGGATCTGTTGCATGTATTCTTTCAGGATCAGTTATCATCTGCCTTATTTTCTTCTTTATGGTTTTTTCATCATCTGAGAGAAATATTGCGTTATTGTAGCTTTTGGACATTTTTCTTCCGTCTGTGCCCACAACTCTCGTAGCTTCCGACAGAAGCTCTGCGGGTTCCTTGAAATAGTCGCCATAAAAATAATTGAATCTGCGGGCAATTTCCCTTGTAATTTCAAGATGCGGGAGCTGGTCTTCGCCTACAGGCACAACATCAGCATTAACAATTAGTATATCTGCCGCCATCAGAACCGGGTATGAGAAAAATCCGAGAGTTGAGAGATCCTTTGATTTTATCTGCTTTATCTGCTCCTTATATGTCGGGCATCTTTCAAGCCAGCTTAAGGGTGTTATCATTGATAAATAAAGGAAAAGTTCCGCTATTTCAGGTATATCAGACTGACGGTATATATTTGTCTTTTCGGGATCAACTCCCAGCGCTATAAGGTCCACAACACATTCTATCAGATTTGATTTTATGTTTCCGGGTTCCTGATATTCAGTGGATAGCGCATGCCAGTCAACCAGAAAAAAATAATTTTCATAATCAGGCTGGTATTTAATCATGTTTTTAATATTGCCGTGAAGATGGCCAAGGTGAAGTTTTCCGGTCGGCCTGAAACCGGTCAGCATTATTTTTTTCATTTTAAGTGTATCTCTCCGATTAATAAATAATAATCAATTCATTACATAAGGTAGCGCCACCATGTAAATATTTCAAAAATAAAGGCAACTGCCCTTGATGTGACTCCCCAGAAAATCCTGCCTCCAAGAAACAGTATCAGGAAAATAAAAATAAAACCAAAACGGCCAATACTCAGATACCGGTACATGGCATTACCCGGAAGAAATGTTGCAAGTATATTTGCACCATCGAGCGGAGGCACAGGTATGAGATTAAATATTGCCAGAAAAATATTTATATATATTGCGCTTTTAAATATTTCATTAAATATAAGGACTGCCTGATGTCCCATGCCTGAAGCTGAAGCTTCATTTAATGAAAATCCTGTTGCCTGCAGTATATATATAAAAAGGCCGTAAAGGCTTCCGAGGACAAATGCAACTATAAGGTTTGTTGCAGGGCCTGCCAGGGAAGAATACCTTATGCCTTTCCTGTAATTTCTGAAATGAGACGGATTTATGGGAACAGGCTTTGCATATCCGAATACAATGCCGCTTCTTAAAAGTATCAGCAGCAGCGGCAAAAGAATGCTGCCAAAAATGTCTATATGCGCGACGGGATTTAATGTAAGCCTGCCAAGATTGCGCGCTGTAGGATCCCCGCTTTTAAAAGCTATATATCCATGCGCAACTTCATGCAATACCACTCCAAGATAAAGACCGGGAATCACTATTATAAGCTGCCTTAAAAAATTTATTATTTCTGATCCAAGATTATCAAACATTTTATTCCTTTATATTTGAAAAATTATTTTATAAATACCGCCTTTAGAGTTTTTTAAAAAAATACCTTAGCCGGAAATATTAAAAATGCAATTATACAATATAGCAGGCTTATTTTGTACCTTTATTGTTTCTCGGATGATATTTAAAGTAAGTCTTCCTTATATGTTTTTTGTCAAGA
>JACVJB010000097.1 GCA_015711775.1 Actinomycetota bacterium
TATGGATTCAATAAAGCTTCTTTATGAAAAAATAAACATTAAATAACGGGATTAATCTTTAATTTACTGTCAAGCAGTACTTTAAATATAAATATTTAAAATGGGGAAAGATTGAAAGCAATAATTGCAAAAAATTCCGGATACTGTTTTGGGGTAAAGAGAGCTCTTGAGATTACAGAAAATGTGCTGGAAAAATATAAAAATAAAAATATTAGTGTATTTTCAATGGGGCAGATTATCCATAACAGGGGAGTTATTGAAGATCTGAAAACAAGGGGACTTGAAGTTGTTGAAAATGAAAATGATATAATCCCGGGAAGCGTATTTATTGTCCGTTCTCATGGAATGTCGCCCAGATTTTTGAAAAAACTGAAACTTAAGGGTGTTATAATTATTGATACTTCATGCCCTTTTGTAAAAAGAGCACAGGCAAAGGCAAAGCTTATATCAAAAAAAGGATACCACCTTGTTATAATCGGCAATAAAGATCACCCTGAAGTAATGAGCGAAATGGAACATGCAAATACTTCAGACCTGACTGTAATTGAAACACCTGAAGAGTTGCACAAGGTAAAAAAGCACGTAAAAATCGGCGTAATAATGCAGACAACACAAATTAAATCAAACTCCAAAGCAATTATAGCCGGGCTGCTTGACAAAGCAAGTCAGATACTTATTGAAAATACTATTTGCAGGGTTACTGAAAACAGGCAGGATGTGACAGGACGGCTTTCAAAAAATGTTGATGTTATGCTTATAGTTGGCGGTAAAAACAGCGCAAACACTGCTCATCTTGCCAGTATTGCCAGGCAGTATAACAGCAGGTCCTATCATATAGAAACTTATAAGGAAATTAATCGATCATGGTTTGGGCCGGCAGATACAACTGTCGGAGTAAGCGGAGGCGCATCCACTCCCCAAAAAGATATAAGTGATGTCAAATACTATATAGAGAATTTTAAATTTTAATACTTTGGACAGCATTGCAAAATGTAAAAATAAATGTGTTTTCTGCTTTATTGACCAGCTTCCGCCAGGCATGCGCAAATCCCTGTATGTAAAAGATGATGATTTTCTGCAGTCATACATGTACGGAAACTTTATAACATTGACAAATATCAGCAGCCGGGACTTTGGTAAAATTATAAAGTTTAAAGTGCAGCCGCTTAATGTATCTCTGCACAGTTTTGATCCGGAAATAAGAAACATTATTTTTGGCAATAAAACAAACATAAAAGGATTAAAAAATTTAATTGAACTTGACAAAAACCGCATTAAAACAAATATACAGATAGTGCTTTGCCCCGGAATAAATGACGGCAAAGACCTTGAAAATACGCTCAATATACTTATAAGTAATTTTAGAGCAGTTCAATCTGTTGGTATAGTGCCGGTTGGCATTACAAAATTCTGCAAATCATCATTGCTTAAGCCTTTTACCAAATCAGGAGCTGCAGGTATTATCAGATTTATAGAAAAATTCAAAGGTTATAATGCAAATAATAAAAATGCGGTAAAAATTTATTTATCAGATGAATTTTATCTTATCGCAGATAAGCAATTGCCTCCTCTGCAATACTATGGAAAACTTTATCAGATTAAAAACGGCATTGGTAAATCTGCAGATTTTCTTGGCCAGTTCTCAAAAGCATTTTCAAAAATCATGAACAGAAAGCCGGATAATAGTTTATACAGGAAAAAACTGCTTGTTATTACATCTGAATATGGTAAAGATATAATCTGGCGTGCAATAAAAATATCAGGCAATTTTTTAAATATTGAAGATAGTAAAATAGCAGGCATATCGGTTGTAAAGAATAATTTTCTTGGTCCAAATGTAAAAGTTACCGGGTTACTGTCAGGAAGTGATATAATTAAGCAGTTAAGCAGTATTAATATGAAAAGCTATGACAGGATTCTTATTCCTGAATGCATTTTTAACCCGGAAGGGCTCACTATTGATAGCCTGGACAGGGAAAGTATTTTAAAAAACAGCAGCGGAAAAATATTTATTATTCCTGAGGACGGAAAAATCCTTGCAGGCGAATTTGCCAGGGCCGTTGTTTGATAAAAATTAGAATTTTTAAGTTATGAAAAAATTGCCAAAGATTGCAGTAGTAGGAAAACCAAATGCCGGCAAATCTTCGCTTATTAACAGGCTATGCAGCAATGTTGAAGCAATAGTGCATGAGGAGCCGATGATTACCCGTGACAGGAAATATTACAAAACGGACTGGGATGGAATATATTTTAATGTGCTTGATACCGGCGGAATAGATTTAAGCAATGAGGCAAAACTTTCAAAACAGATATATCTTCAGTCAAAAGCTGCTATTGAGGAATCTGATATTATTATTTTTTTAGTTGACATAAAATCACCGCTATCGCCGCCTGATGAAGAAATTGCAAACATTCTTCGAAAATCTTCAAAACCCCTTATTTTTGCAGGAAACAAATGGGATAATCCTTCAGGACAGTATTTTACCGAGGAATACTTGAAACTCGGCCTGGGGTGGCCAATAGTGGTTTCAGCTATACACGGTTTAAATATAACTGAATTGCTGGATGAGATAGTAAAAAAAATAAAGAATCTTAGCATAAAGATTGAACCTGAAGATGAAGAGTTTCCTGCAGGTATTCGCCACAGAAATACTGATGACAATTTGGAAAAGGTTGAGGAAAATGAAGAAGACGGTATTGGAGCAATATCAATTCTTGGTCAGCCAAATAGCGGTAAATCCACTCTTTTTAATAAAATCCTTGATGAAGAAAGGGTAATTGTTGACGATATTGAGGGTACAACAAGGGACAGCATTGACAGCACAGTAACTGTAAAGGATAAGCATTACAGGTTTATAGATACTGCAGGGCTAAAAAAAAATAAGCTGAAAGAACAGGATCTTGAATTTTACAGCAAAATAAGGACATACAGAAGCATAGAGAAATCACAAATATGCCTTATAATGATTGATTCCACAAAACAAATAACAAACCAGGATCAAAAGATAGTTGAGCTGTGCCTGCAGAAAGGCTGCAGCGTATGTATAATATTTAATAAAACAGATGCTGTGTCCGCCGAAAAACTTGAAAGCCTTATAAATTATTTAAATAACATGCTTTCGTACATTGATTATCTGCCTTTTTTGACAATGAGCGCATTAAAAGATGCAAATACTGACGAGTTATTCCGGATGATAGATTATCTATTAGAAGAGCGTCAAAAAAAAATTCCTGAAAATAAATTAATGCAGCTTTTTAAAGATATTGATAATGAAAAGGCAGTATATATAAAAGGTAAAAAGTTCAAAATTAAATTTATACGCCAGATAAAAACATCTCCTCCGGGGTTTCTGGTATTTTCAAATATGGAAGTTAAAAAAACTGGCAATATTATAAAGTTTATTGAAAACAATATAAGGAATAAGTTCGGTTTTACAGGAACCCCGCTTTTTTTCAAATTCAAGCATTAAAGTTATACAATTATTTATAAAAACTGTATTTTTAACGACAATATCAGACAGTATTATAAAATTTTTATCTTCAATGCTCTTAAAGTATTTACTAATAAATATTAATAACTTAAAATAAACTTGACTTTGTCGGGATGTAGCGCAGTTTGGATTAGCGCACCAGTATGGGGTACTGGGGGTCGGAGGTTCGAATCCTCTCATCCCGACCATAATAAATAAAAACTTTTTATAAATATCACTTTTAAACCAGGTTTTGGCAAAATAATCTTATAAAATTAATTATGGAAAGGTATTTATGGCAAAGATAAAATTTGGCACAGACGGCTGGCGGGCGGTAATTGCCGAAGACTTTACTTTTAAAAACCTGGGAATGGTTGCAGGCGCAATTGCTCTTTATCTTAAGAATAATAATTTTGCAGATAAAGGTATTTTCATTGGCTATGATAACAGGTTTTTATCAGAGGATTTTGCGCTTCATTGTGCAAATGTGTTTATTTCATACGAAATTAAGCCTTATGTTTCATCCGTATCTGTTCCAACGCCACTGACAGCTTTCATGGCAATTGATTTAAAGCTTGGAGGCTCTGTCATGCTTACTGCAAGCCATAACCCCGCAAAATATAATGGCATCAAGTTTATACCTCATTATGGAGGGCCTGCAGGCGACGATATAACTGCAGAAATTGAAGCAAACCTGGAAAAAATACTAAGAAATGGTGAAATTATAGACAGGAAGCCGGACACTGCCAGCATAGTAAAACACCAAATGCTTAGCAGTTTTGTTAGTTATAAAAACAGGCTTCTTGAATCCATAGATCTAGATATTATTAAAAAAGCAGCTCCAGGTGTTGCTCTTGACACAATGAACGGGGCAGGAAGCGTTATTATGCCGGAAATATTAAAAAGCTGTTTAAATCTTAAACCTGTAGTTATGAATAATTTCAGGGATGCGTTTTTTGGCGGAAAACTTCCTGATCCATCAGAAAAAAACCTTAAAAAGCTACATGACACTGTTATCTCAAAAAAACTTGATATTGGGCTTGCGCTTGACGGAGATGCTGACAGATTCGGCGCAATTGACGGCAAAGGCGTATATATAAGCCCAAATAATGCAATATCGCTTATACTGCATTATTTTATTGAAAGAAAAAGGCACAGCAGTGCTGATATTGCAGTAAGAACAGTTGCAACAACGCATTTAATTGACAGCATATGTAAATCAGCCGGCATCAAAGCCTTAGAAACGCCTGTAGGATTTAAATATATTGCCAAAAAGATGCTTGAGGGCGATGTCTTAATTGGAGGCGAAGAGAGCGGGGGATTGAGCATAAAGGGGCACATTCCTGAAAAAGACGGACTGCTTGCAAACCTTTTACTGCTTGAAATACAGTCTTATTTAAAAATTGAAAAAAATTCAATATATTTATCTGATTATCTGGACCAGATATATAAAAAACACGGCACCTACTATAATGTGCGCATGGATATTGAAGTTGATCCAGATAAAAAAAACAGGATAATAGATAATTTCAGGAATTTTTCAAAAGGGAATATTTCAGGTAAAAAAGTTAAAAAAGTTATTACAACAGACGGCGGCAAAATACTGATGGAAGACGGAAGCTGGGTGCTCGTAAGAGCGTCAGGAACTGAACCGCTTATAAGATGCTACATTGAATCTACAGATAAAAATTATTTTGAAGATTTGCAGTCCAGCATCAGGAAAATAATTTCAGGAATATAAATAAAAAATATATTTAAATACGCATATCTGTTAAAATATTAATTAAAATAATGCTATATCCGTTTAAATAATTAATAAAATTCTTACTTCAGTGTAAACATGGATGAAGAAAATAAAAACAGCAGCACCGGTTCTATAAAACAGCAGGAAATTGAACTTATCAGAGAAATTTCTCCGGAAATACTTGAAGCCTTAAAAAAAATACCTGGTGGAAAT
>JACVJB010000098.1 GCA_015711775.1 Actinomycetota bacterium
AATGAAAAACACTGGCAGGACGGGACTCCAATTACTGCCTATGATGTTGCCGCAAGCATAAACGCAATCAAATCTGATGAAGCCCTAAGTTATACAGGAATTGACTACAGCAACATCATTTCGTGTGAAGCCACTAACGAAAAAGAGTTTACAGTAACTTTTAAACATTATGACGTAAACTGGAAAGAACAGTTTGGAATAATATTTCCTGAAAATATGCTCAGAGACAAAAAAATCAGTGACTTATTTGCTGAAAATATTTTTGGCAGCGGCCCCTTTATTTTGAAGGAATGGGTAAAAGGTCAGCATATAATTGTTCAGTCCAATCCTTATTATGATGGAAAAAAGCCGGAAATAGATGCGGTGAAATTTATTTTTAATTCAGATATGAATTTTTTGATAAGTATGTTAAATGAAGGCAATATTGATATTTTAAGTATTCCGGCGGACCTTAACCTGATGCGCAGCATAGAAGAAGATGAGGATCTTGCATTAATTATAAAACCGGGCAACTTGTGGGAACATCTGGCAATATGCCTTAAGCCAAAGCAGGAATAAATATATTTATTGAAATTTTAGCTGTAATAGAAAATTCTGTTAATAATTCTTTATTTCTGACTGCACAATTTATTTATTAAAACTGATTGACATAAATATACAATATAAATAGAATATTAATGCGCTTTGAGCAGTAAGATTAGTCTTTTATTTTAATAATAAATTGTAATTGAAAGCTAAAGTTTTTAAACCTCTTTTAAAGTCGGAATGGCGGAATTGGTAGACGCGCAAGGTTGAGGGCCTTGTGAACGGTATAGTTCATGGGGGTTCAAGTCCCCCTTCCGACACCAGCAAACCCAAATGCAATAAGTAAAGTTATGTCTATATTAACATGCCAAAAAGGCATGTTAATGGGGACTTGAATTCAACAATTAAAGATATTGCTTTAAATATGGTAAAATATATCAATCATGATTAAAGAAGCATATCTTTATAAAAAACTTGGTAAAAATATAGTAAGATGTGACCTGTGTGCCCACAGATGCGTAATTAAGGATGGAGAAAAAGGTAAATGTGCAGTAAGGGCAAATAAAAACGGCAGCCTATACAGCTTTGTTTATGATAAAGTAATATCTGAAAATATTGATCCCATTGAAAAGAAGCCGCTTTTTCATTTCCTTCCAGGTACAAAGTCATTTTCAATTGCAACACCCGGCTGCAATTTCAAATGTTTTTTCTGCCAGAACTGGCAGATCTCCCAGATGCCCTGTGACTATGGTCTCATAGAGGGCAGAAATGTTTCTCCGGAAAAAATAGTAGAAGATGCTCTTTCAGGAGGATGCAAAAGCATTTCATATACTTACACTGAACCTACCATATATTTTGAGCTTGCATACGATACAGCAAAGCTGGCGCATGAGAAAAATCTTAAAAATATTTTTGTCACAAACGGGTTTATGACTGGGGAATGCCTTGAAATGATTGCATCTTATCTTGATGCTGCAAATATTGACTTAAAAAGTTTTTCCGAGGATTTCTACAGGGAAAAAATAGGGGGGAAGCTAAAACCAGTTATGGAGAGCATCAAAAAAATGCATGCACTGGGGATATGGATTGAGGTCACTACCCTCCTTTTACCTGGCCTTAATGATTCAGGAAAAGAGCTTATAGGCATAGCAGGTTTTTTGGCCGGCATAAGCAAGTACATTCCCTGGCACATAAGCGCATACTATCCCAATTATAAATCCAGTATTGAGCCGACTGGAATTGATTCGATTATAAGGGCCCGCCGCATTGGAAAGAATGCGGGACTAAAATATGTTTATGGTGGCAACATAAGAAGTGATGACTATGAAAACACCATTTGCCCGGAATGCGGAAAAACTGTGATAAAAAGAAGCGGTTTCTATGTTACCGAAAGCAAAATAATAAACGGGATATGCGGCTATTGCGGCAAAGAAATTGACGGAGTTTTTAAATAACACTAATCTTATATTAATATTTTAGGTTTTACTGATATGACAGAGGAAATACAGGTAACAATAATAGGGGCAGGCGTAATAGGATGTGCCATAGCAGCAGAAATTTCCAGGGATTTTAATGGTGAAATACTTGTAATTGAAAAAAATGACCGTATTACAGGAGAGAACCAGTCTTCAAGAAACTCGGGAGTCATACATGCAGGGATTTATTACCCCATGGACTTTGGGCCGCTGAAATCATCCCTGTGCGTTAAAGGCAACAGTATGCTATATGATTTTTGTAAAAGGCACGGCGTGCCTCATAAAAAAACAGGGAAACTTGTGTTGGCGACAAATAATCTTGAGGAGGAATATCTTGCAGATGTAATGCGTATAGCAAAAGAAAATGGTGTGCCGGGCGCCAGGTTAATAGACATACGTGAGATTAAAAAACTGGAACCTAATGTTGATGCTTTATCAGCTCTTTATGTCCCTACATCAGGAATTATAGAGCCAACACTATTTGTTAAGAAACTGCACGGTATTGCTGAGGAACAGGGGGTTATTTTCCTTACAGGAAATAAGCTAACAGAAATAAAACCGGATAACAATGGGAAGTTTTTTATTAAAATAAGGTCCAGGAGCTCCGAAGAAGTATTTAAAACAAAATTTTTAATAAATTGCGCCGGGCTTTTTTCAGATGAAATAGCAAAAATGATAGACCCTTTAAGCCCCTATGAAATTGATCCCGTAAAGGGAGAATCCGCAAAGTTTTATTGCCGGAAAAGGGAAAATATAATTGTAAAAGGTACAAATATATATCCTGTGCCGTTCGGGTATTATCCTGATGGAGAAAGGGCAGATGTGCCTTTTAACAGGTTTGTCGAGCTTTTCAGGCAGCATAAGGTCATAAAATCAGTGGGGGCGCATTTAACCCCGGTATTTGATTTAAAAGAAGGCAGATATGAGACAGGAACCACCATTACTATAGGGCCGGCATATTCAAAGCCCCAAAATAAAGAGGATTACGCTCCCACGCGTAATGCAGGGTATTTCCACAAGATGGTAAAGCCATTTTTCCCTAATTTAAGGATTGAAGATATAACTCTTCATCAGACAGGCATAAGGGCAAAATTAAAAGGATATTATGATTTTATAATTGAAAAAAGCCGCATGCATCCCCATGCAATAAATCTTATCGGCATCGACTCGCCCGGGCTAACTTCGTCACTGGCAATTGCAGAATATGTAAATAAAATGTTGAAGGATTTGTAAAAACTAAAGAAGAAATGTTACAAATATTTTTATATGTTTAGCTATTTTACGGGGTTCTAATCATGCTTTAATAAAAAGTAATGCAAATATCATGTTTAACTTTGTTTTATTTTAGCCTATAATAATAAATCGCCACACGGAACATATTAAATATTCCACACCGGAACTGGTTTCCGGATATTTGTAAAGTGTTCTTTCTAAGGTACTATTAGGCGGCATAGCCAAGTGGTAAGGCAGAGGTCTGCAAAACCTTTATCCCCGGTTCGAATCCGGGTGCCGCCTCCATTAAAATTTTTGTTCGAATTCTGCCTGGGCAGCCAAAGTTTAATTTCATTTAGAAGTTACGGTTGCATAGCCTGCCAAGATTAAATTTTAAAGAAGCTGAAAAATTGCTACTTAATGCCGGCTTTATGTTGGCACGGACAAGGGGCAGCTAAACGATATACCTGGCATATTTGATCTATTGATTATAAAAATAATCAATAGATTCGAGAGAACATCTTTACAATTCTCAAATTTTTATTACTTCTTATCTGATATTTTTTTCAGGAAAGTTTCTATCAGGTCTATGGGAACTGGAAATACTATTGTTGAATTCTGTTCCGCTGCTATTTCTTTAAGAGTCTGTAAAAACCTTAATTGTATGGATGCCGGGAATTTGGTAAGCACCTCTGCTGCCTGCGCAAGTTTTTCTGATGCCTGAAGCTCTCCTTCAGAATTAATGATTTTTGCCCTTCTTTCACGCTCGGCTTCAGCCTGTCTTGCAAAAGCACGCTGTATTGTCTGTGGCAGTTCCACGTCTTTTATTTCAACAATACTTACTTTTACTCCCCAGGGGTCTGTCTGTTCATCAATAATAAGCTGCAGCTCCTTATTTATCTTTTCACGCCTTGATAGAAGATCGTCAAGCTCTGCCTGGCCAAGTATGCTTCTAAGCGTGGTCTGGGCAATCTGTGAAGTCGCTATTTTATAATTCTCAATCTGGACAATAGCTTTTTCCGGTTCCATTACCCTGAAATAGCACACAGCATTAACTTTAACCGGAACATTATCTTTTGTGATTATATCCTGCGGTGGGACATCAAAGGTTACTGTTCTGAGGTCAACCTTGACCATTTTATCTATGAATGGAATCAGAAGAAAAATGCCTGGTCCTTTGGCTCCTCTTAATCTTCCAAACCTGAATATGACGCCTCTTTCATATTCCCTGAGAACTCTGATGGCTGAGGCCAGTATAATAATGACGAAAATAACTGCGATCACAATTCCTATTATTGGGCCTATCAACATTTTTACCTGCCTTTCTAAAAGATAACAAATTAAAATAAAGAAAATCGAAGTTTTATAAAAATTTTAAAACCGGCCAAGTTATGGTTTTTCTCTTATTGCAAGTACATAAATTTCCGGCGGTTATTTCAAAAATGTTATAATATTAAACAGTATAATTTATATTTGGCATAAAATAAACTAAAATCGGTAAAAGGCTATGTTTTAGGAATTTAAAGTAACAGGAGGTTTCTTGAGAAAAACAAAGATAATTTGCACCATAGGGCCTGCAAGCAGTTCAGTTGAGATGCTTGAAAAACTTATATTAAGCGGAATGGATGTGGCGAGAATAAACACATCCCACAGCACATTCCAGGATGCTGAAAACATTATAAAAGATATACGTAATATTTCCGGTAAACACAAAAAGAACACTGCTGTAATGCTTGATTTGCAGGGTCCAAAAATAAGGACTGCAAAACTGGAAAATGAAATAAAAATTTCTGACGGCCAGGATATTATTTTTACCACAGGCAATTGTCAGGATACAGGTGCCGCAACGCCAGTTATTAAAGTTGAATATGACAAATTCCTTGATGACATAAAGGAAGGCTGCGTCATATTTATAGATGACGGGCTTATGGAATTTACGATTTTAAAAATTGACAAAGCAGAGCAAAAAGCTTATGCAAGGGCAGTAAGAGGAGGAGTTTTAAAGTCAAGGAAAGGAATAAACCTGCCTGGCGTTTCAGTAAGCGCAGACTCTGTTACTCAAACAGATATTTCTTTTTTAAAATTCGGCATAGAAAAGGAAGTGGATTTTATTGCCCAGTCTTTTGTAAGGAATGCAGGCGATATAAAAATAATAAAAGATATTA